>NZ_BCBT01000004.1:0-193255 GCF_001320965.1 Pseudomonas sp. NBRC 111143
CGGCAGCGATGATGCCCGGTTCGGTCAGGCCCAGGTAGCGGCTGCCGTGCATGCGCTGCTTGGCGTGGGCGATGGTGGCGCCCTTCATCGGGCCCTTCATGACGCCCGGGCCGCAACCAGTGCAGACGTCCAGCTTGCGCAGGCCCAGTTCATGGCCGACTTTCTTGGTGTACTGGTATTCCTCGCTGCTGATCGAGTGACCGCCCCAGCACACCACCATCTTCGGCTCCACGCCCGGACGCAGGGTGCGTGCGTTGCGCAGCAGGTGGAATACGTAGTCGGTGATGCCCTGGGAGCTTTCCAGGTCGATGCGTTGGCTGGCCAGCTCGCTTTCGGTGTAGACGATGTCACGCAGGGCGCTGAACAGCATTTCGCGGGTGCTGGCGATCATTTCGCCATCGACGAAGGCGTCGGCCGGGGCATTGAGCAATTCCAGGCGCACGCCGCGATCTTGCTGGTGGATGCGCACCTCGAAGTCCTTGTAGGCCTCGAGGATGGTCTTGGCATTGTCGACATGGGCGCCGGTGTTGAGGATTGCCAGGGCGCACTGGCGGAACAGGGTGTAGAGACTGCCGGTACCGACTTCGCTCAGTTGCTGGACTTCACGTTGCGACAGCGTCTCCAGGCTGCCTTTGGGGCTGACGGAGGCGTTGATGACATTGCGTTGGGGCATCTAAGTCTTTCCTGTGCGGGTAAAACATCCTTCTTTGACAACACCATACCGACAATTGCGCGCGGCAACGAGGGGGAGAGGCAAAGATTCGGCGCTTGGGCAATTGCCAGTGCACGATGGCTCAGGCGGGGACCTTGAACACATGGCGCAGGTAGGCGACGAAATTTTCGTCCCGGCACTGCGTCTTGCCAGGGCTGTCGGAGATCTTCGCGACAGGGGCTCCGTTGCAGGCGGTCATCTTGATCACCACGTTCATCGGCGTCACCCCAGGAATGTCACAGGTCAAGTTCGTGCCGATGCCGAAGCTGACGTTGATCCGCCCGTGCAGCGCGCGGTAGAGCTGCAGTGCCTTGGCGAAATCCAGGCCGTCGGAGAAGATCAAGGTCTTGCTCAGCGGGTCGATGCCCAGGCGCTCATAGTGGGCAATGGCTTTTTCCGCCCAGGCCAGTGGATCGCCGGAGTCGTGGCGAAGGCCATCGAAGAGCTTGCCGAAATACAGGTCGAAGTCCTTCACGAAGGCGTCCATGCCGATGCAGTCGGTCAGGGCGATGCCGAGCAACCCTCGGTATTCACGCACCCAGCACTCCAGCGCTGCAACCTGGCTATCGACCAGGCGCGGGCCGAGCTGCTGGTGGGCCATGAACCATTCGTGGGCCATGGTACCGATGGGTTTGAGTTCGTATTCTCGGGCCAGGTGGACATTGCTGGTGCCGACGAAACGCCCGGGGAAGTCGCGTTTGAGGATATGCACCACCTGATCCTGTACGGGATAGGAGAAGCGTCGGCGGGTACCGAAGTCAGCGAGCTGGAACCCCGCCAGCTCATCGCTGCTGGCGTGCGCCTTGAGCCAGTCGAGTTTCTGGTACAGGCGCTCGCCCACCTGTGCCATCGTCACTTCGCGATAGCGGTAGCGATTACGCACCTCGCAAATGATTGCCAGTAACGGGATTTCATAGAGGATCACGTGCAGCCAGGGGCCGCGAATACGGATCGCCAGTTGTCCGGCATCGTCCAGTCCGACCTGGACATAACGCAGGTTGAAGCGAAACAGGCTGAGGAAACGGATGAAGTCCGGCTTGATGAAGGGGATTTTTTCCAGGTAGGCGAGCTGGTCGTGGGTCACCGAGACCTCGGCCAACTGTTCGATCTGGTAGCGGATTTCGGCAAGGTAGGGCGACAGGTCTTCGTCGTTGCGGCAGCGCAGCTCCCACTCCACCTCGGCGTTGGGGTAGTTGTGCAGCACCGCCTGCATCATGGTGATCTTGTAGAAGTCGGTATCCAGCAGGTTCTGGATGATCCGTGGGGCAAAAACGTCGTCGCTCATGGGCGAAGCTCCTTGAACAGTGCGAGCTGGCGGTCCAGCTCTTCCTCATTGGCGCACAGTACTACCCCGGCGGCAGCCAGTTCGCTGCAGGCAGCTTTGGCGCCGGCGTCGCTCAGTGCCCGGCAGGCGGGCAGGTAGAGCAGCACCTGGAATCCGGCGCGGTTCAGTTGCAGCGCGGTGGTGCGCACGCAGTAATCCAAAGCCAGGCCGCCGACCAGCACGACCTCGACGGCGTGAACCTTGAGGTACTCGATGACCCCGGTGGAGCGGTGCTCGGCCAGGTCGTGGTAGCAGGCGCCGTAGGGGTGCAAGTCAGGCTCCACGCCTTTCCAGACGAAATAGTCGTAATCGATCGGGGCAGGCAGGCCGGGCAGCAGTTCGAAACCGGGTGTGCCGGGCACGCAGTGGCTGACCCAGGTGAGGTCGGCGTTGGTCAATGCCAGTGGCTGAAGCATCTGTGCGGCATCGCTCACCACCCAGGCGGCATTGGCAGGGTGAGCATCCTTGCTGCCCAGGCGCAGGTCGGCACGACGGGCCATGGCATTGAGCGCCGGTGCAATCAGGTGGCCGCCGGGTACCGGTAGCTCCTGCGGGGCGTTAGCGGTAAAGCCGTTCTGGGCATCGACGTCGAAACTGGCGATCTTCATCAGGAGGTTCCTCCACTGGAATGCCTATATATTTCACCTGGTATTATAAGTGTGTCAAGCAGCCTTTTCCCGGGATTAGGGCTTGCATCACAAAAAACACCTGGTGGAATATGGCGTATTGAACAAGGAGTCGACATGAGTGCAGTTGAAGTCTTGGCCAGCGTGGACATCGTTGCATTGCGCCTTGCCCCGGACTTACAGGGGTTGCAGGTGTTGTTGCACCGCCGCGAGCGAGAGCCGCATCGAGGCCAGTGGGCCTTGCCGGGTGTCATCGTCAACGGCAGCACACCGGACAATAGCCTGGATGCGGCGGCCGAGCGGGCGCTGCGAGAGAAGGCACAGGTTCTGCCTCGGCACATGGAGCAGGTCGGTACAGAAGGCAACGCTTTTCGTGATCCGCGCGGGTGGTCGTTGAGTACCTACTACCTGGCATTGCTCGACCCGGCGCAGTCCATCGAGGCAGAGCAATTGGCCTTTTTCGACCTCGACAGTCTGTCGACCCGCAAAGTGCTGTTGCCGTTCGATCACGGGCTGCTGGTGCAGCGCACCTGCGAGCGGCTGGCGGCCAAGAGCCTGTACAGCAGCCTGCCGCTGTACTTGCTGCCGACGCGTTTCACGGTGCTCGATGCGTTGAGTGCGGCGCAGGCGTGCCTGGGGCGGCCGGTGAACAACACGTCGTTGCGCAAGCGCCTGGAGCGTCTGAGGGAGGCAGGCTGGGTGCGTGATACAGGCGAACGCAATCAGCCGCGACTGGGCCGGCCGCAACAGCTTTACGAGCACCTGCCGCAAGGCGTGGGCCCCTTTCTGTTCGAGCGCAGCCTGTTGCCGGAATCATGAAGCCTCAAGCATGGCGTTTGGCGGCCGATACAACGGTCAGGTCAAAATCCTTGCGGAGAAGGGAAATGGTAGGGATCACAAGTGTCAATGTCACCGGCGTGAATGGGCAGTCGTCTGCGCTGCAGACGGCCGCCCAGGCCAGCGACACTGAAAAGAGCAGCAGCGCGGCTGGCGGCGCCCAGGTCGCCATGCCGGCACCGTCTGACAAGGCCGACAAGGCCAAGAGCAGCGACAACAGCAGCGAGCCGTCACACATCCGCCAGTTGCGTGAGCTGATCAAGCAAATGCAGAAGCAACTGGCCGACGCCCAGAAGCGGCTGTCCGAGGTTCAGGCGCAACCGATGGACGAGAAGGCCAAGCTGGCTGCGGTGGCGGGTGTCCAGGCGCAAATCGCGACCATCAGCGGTCAGATCCAACAGGCGACCGCGCAGTTGCTGCAGGCCTTGAGCAAGCTGAACAGCAGTAGCTCCGGCAACTTGATCAGCACCATTGCCTGAGGGTGAGGGCAGGGCGGACCCGCAACGGGCCGCCCTGAACCTGATGACTTACTCGGACGCCACGCGCGAGCGGTTCTGGCGGTCTGACTTGTACTGCATCGCCACCGCCGGCGCCGCCTTGGCCGAGCCGGTTTCCAGCCATTGACGCAGGCGCCCGGCATCGGCGAAGTGGGTGAACTTGCCGTAGGCGTCGAGAATCACCATCGCCACCGGGCGGTTGTCCATCCTGGTCAGCAGTACCAGGCAGTGCCCCGCCTCGTTGGTGAAGCCGGTCTTGGTCAGCTTGATATCCCAGTTGCTCTTGTTCACCAGATGATCGGTGTTGCGAAAGCCCAAGGTGTAATTGGGTTTGCGGAAGGCTACGGTCTTCTCGCGGGTGGTCGAGAGCTCGCTGAGCATCGGGTAGTTGCGCGAGGCGATCAGCAGCTTGGCCAGGTCATGGGCAGTGGAGACGTTGTGCGTCGACAGGCCGGTCGGCTCGACGTAGCGGGTCTGGGTCATGCCCAGGCTGCGGGCCTTGGCGTTCATCGCCTTGATGAACGCGCCATAGCCGCCGGGATAGTGGTTGGCCAGGGTGTTGGCCGCGCGGTTCTCCGACGACATCAGGGTAATCAACAGGGTCTCGCGGCGGTTCAGCTCGCTGCCGGGGCGGACGCGGGAAAAGACACCCTTGAGGTCAGGGTTGTTGGCGATGGTCATGGTGAGCATCTCGTCCATCGGCAGCTTGGCGTCGAGCACTACCATGGCGGTCATCAGCTTGGTGACCGAGGCGATGGGCACCACGCGGTCGGCGTGGCTGGAGTACAGCTCTTTGTTGGTATTCAGGTCGATCAGCAAGGCGCTGCCGGAAGCCAGGTGCAGTTTGGAAGGATCGCGTTGTGCCGGGGCCGGGGATTGTGCAGCAGCGGTCGACGGAAGGATCGCGGTTCCTGTGAGCGCCAGCAGCAGGCTGAGGATGGACAGGGAAGTTTTCACGTTGAGGCTCACTAATAGTTGGTATGTCGTTGGCTGTGCAAGGGTTTCCCCCGAAAACCGCTGCATTGTGGAGTATGGCTCAGCGGCTGTCGATTGCTCGTCCAGGCCCAGCGTCGAAATGAAAAAACCTTCATGCTGTATCGGTTTTTCCGCCTGTTGCGACAAATGGTCCCCGCGCTTTCGCACAGGCGAAAAAAAGCCCGCCAGAGGCGGGCAGAAAGAAGCGTAAGGAGCAACGCACAACACATGAAACGGACAACAAAAACGGTGGTCAGGCGGTAAGGGTGCCGGCCTGCAGCTGTTCGGCCATGGCCTGAGCCTTGGCGCGGGAATCCAGAGGGCCGCTGACCGGCTCGCCGTTGCGCATCAGGTACCAGCAGGCCAGCAGGCCTTGAGCGCGCAAGGGAGCAGGGACAGCACTGCCGACGACAGACATGATGTGGATAGTGGCCATGTTGGACCTCCTGTGAAACATGGCCCTACCTTACGCAGCAGCCGACGCTGTTTGAAATCAACTTGCTCGATAGTGGTCATTACTTTTTTCAACGATAAGAGCAGGTCACCAGCGCGGCGGGCCGTAGTACACCGGCGGCGGGCCGTAGTAGCGGCGATACACTGGCGGCGGCGCGGGTACATAGCGCTCGACGACATAGGGCTGGTAATACACCGGCGGCGGTGGCGCCTGCACATAGACCGGAGGCGGCGGATAATAGGCCGGTTGGCGCTCCACATAGACGGTGCGGTCATGGCCGCCGGATACTGCTGCCCCGACCACGGCACCGACCACGGCTGCACCGAGTACAGGGCCTGGGCCCCAACCGCCGCCATGGGCGGCTGCTTGCCCGCTGACGGCCAGTGCGCCGACCAGCAGGGCGATTCCGGGGATGAGACGGTTCATGAATGAATCCTCGCGATAACCCCACACTTGGGGCTTATCAATAAGACCGCGAAATCGGTAAAGAGAGCACAGGTGCAAGGTAAAGGTTGTGTAAGGGGCGATTGACGGTCAGGTCTGGTACGCTCGCAGAAACGATTCAGTCATCAACGACAGGAGCAGATATGGCGATTGCACCCAGCAGGGACACGACACTGTGCATTTCCCTTGCCGGACGTCCGGGCACTTTCGGCGTGCGTTTCCACAACCACCTCTATCAACAGTTGGGGCTGGACTACTACTACAAGGCCATGACCACCCAGGACCTGCCTGCGGCAGTGGGTGGCATCCGCGCCCTGGGTATCCGCGGATGCGGTGTGTCCATGCCCTACAAAGAGGCGTGCATGGCCCTGGTGGACGAGATCGATCCCTCCGCGGCAGCCATCGAGTCGGTGAACACGCTGGTCAACACCAACGGTCACTTGAAGGCCTACAACACCGATTACCTGGCTGTGCGCCAACTGCTGGAGTCGCACCAGGTCGATCCGGCCACCGCCTTTGCCCTGCGCGGCAGCGGCGGCATGGCCAAGGCGGTGGCCAGTGCGCTGCGTGACGCAGGTTTCCGCGAGGGCCTGATCATTGCCCGCAACGAGCAGGCCGGGCGGCAGCTGGCGGACACCTGCGGGTATCGCTGGCAGCGCGAGCTGGGCGACCTGTGCCCGCCGATGCTGGTCAACGTGACCCCCATTGGCATGGCCGGCGGGCCGCAGGCGCAGGCGCTGGCCTTCCCACATGAGGCGGTCGAGGCTGCGCAACTCGTATTTGACGTGGTGGCCATGCCGGCCATGACCCCGCTGATCGTTCTCGCCCAGGAACTGGGCAAGCCGGTGATCACCGGGCTCGACGTGATTGCGCTGCAGGCGCTGGAGCAGTTCGTGCTGTACACCGGCATCAGACCGACCGTGGAGCAGGTGGAGGCCGCGGTCGCTTACGCGCGTGAAGCCTGAACGGTTGCCATCACGGGGATCCCCGTGATGGCTTGAGTGCGCTCAGAAAACCTTTTGCCCTTTGTCCAGTCGCTCGTCCACCAGGGCGCGGCCGTGCGCCAGAGAAACGTGCTGGGCGTTTTCCAGGTCGGAGAAGAACTTCATGGGCATCGACAGGCGCCTGCTGGTATGGCCTTCGGGGTCGGTGATCAGGCAGCCGGCGGCGTAGGGCAGGGGAGAATCGGGGTGGGGCATCACACTGGCGGTGATGGTGTGCTCACGGTACTCACAGTGAAGGGTTTGCATCGTCCTTACCTCGCTGTGCTGGTTTGGAAGCGCTCACCTCTATGTACCACAGCGTGGGGCCGGAAGTTCCCGGCCCCGACGAGCGTGACCTGCGTCGGTCAGCCCTTCAGTTCGGTCGGCTGGATGACTTCGACCCAGTAGCCATCCGGATCCTTGACGAACGCCAGGTGGTTCATGCGGCCATCCTGCAGGCGTTTCTGGAAGGGCACCTCCAGCGCTTCGAAGCGTGCACAGGCCTCGCGTACGTCCGGCACCGAGATGCAGATGTGGCCAAAACCGCGCGGATCGGTGTTGCCGTTGTGGTAGGCGAACTCGGCATCGCTCTCGGTGCCGTGGTTGTGGGTCAGCTCCAGCACGCCTGGAATGGATTTCATCCACTGGTGGCGTGCGGCGTCATCGGCAGGAATCTGCGCCGGGTCGACCAGGGCCAGGAAGTACAGGCTGAACTTCGCTTCGGGGAAATCGCGCTTGTCTACCAGGCGAAAGCCCAGCACGCGGGTGTAGAAGTCCAGCGACTTCTCGATATCCTTGACCCGCAGCATGGTGTGATTGAAGACGAATTTTGCGGTGGCGGTGTCGGGCTGGGCGGTGACGCCGGGCAGGGTTTGCAGATCGTTCAGGCTCATGGGGGCTCCAGAGACAAGGCCGGCGCAGACCGCGCCGACGGTGAAAACAGGACGGCCATGATACGGCAGTGAAGCGATTGCGCAAATGAAAGCGCCCTGCACGAAGGCAGGGCGCTGGAATTAGAGGCCCGCATGTGCGGGCGCGTGATGGGGTCGCTAGTCCTTTAGCTGGTTCGATACTCGCCCAGCCGATGTGAAAAAACTGTGAAGCAGGCGTGGATGTTTCATCAGCGTACCCAGGATTCCACCGTGGCCGCACCGTACTGTTCCTTCCACGCTTTCAGGCCACGGTGGTTGCCACCCTTGGTCTCGATCAGCTCGCCGGTGTGCGGGTTCTCGTAGACCTTGACCACGCGCGGACGGCGTTGCTGCTTGACGGGGCTGGTCGAGGTTTTCGCGCTGGCTTTCAGGCCCTTGGGGTCGAGGATCGCGACAATGTCGCGCAAGCCCTTGTCATAGCTTTTCATCAGCCCGAGTAGTTTCTGCTCGAATTCGATCTCGCGTTTGAGGCTGGCGTCCTTTTTCATTGTCTCCAGTTGCGCGATTTGCTCCTGAAGTGCTTTTTCGGCCGCACGAAACTCTGCAAGTCTGGACACTTTCATCACTCCTGTCAGTCGGCCGTGGCATGGCGTGACGAACATGCAACACTAATAAACGCCGGCCACGCGGATGGGTGAAACTGTTCGCTGAACAAGAGTGTAGACGTGGCCCAGTGTTCGGTAAACCTCAAACTTTTAGCGGCAAGTAAGGAACTTTCTGCGCGTCACGAACCGCAAACTCAGTGCGCTTTCCAAACCTCTGCAACAGCTTTCATACCATGGTCCAATGGCCCGACTAGAGCGCCCGCGTGAAAATGGCGCGTCGTCTTCGTTTAATGTCGAGTGCCTCGCGGCATGTGTGCCCGATAGTGCATCGGCATGTTTCTCGCCTCTTCTGGATGTTCCCCTGCATGTGCTCTCCCTTTCCTCTCGCCCCTGGCCGCAGTATTGCCGGCCTGTCCTTGTTGTGCGCGGCAGCCGGTGCGCAGGCCGATGGTTTTTTCGAAGACAGTCACGCCAAGGTCGAGGCGCGCAATGTCTATTTCAACCGGGACTTTCGTGACGGCCACAGCAGTTCCGCCCAGGGTGCTTCCAAGCGCGAGGAATGGGCGCAGGGTTTCATTCTCGATGCCCGTTCCGGCTACACCGACGGCACGCTCGGGTTCGGTGTCGATGCGCTGGGCATGCTAGGTTTCAAGCTCGATTCCAGCCCCGCCGACAGCAACAGTGGCCTGCTGCCCTCAAGTGGGCATGACCCGCGCCATTCTGCCGATCAATACGCCAAGCTGGGCGTGGCGGCAAAGATGAAGGTGTCCCGGACGGTACTGCGTTATGGCGCGATGATGCCGGACGTGCCGCTGCTCAAGTACAACGATGGTCGTCTGCTGCCCACCATGTTCCATGGTGCAATGCTGACGTCCGAAGAGTTGCGCGACCTGAAGTTCACCGTGGCCCGTCTGGACAAGTACACCGCGCGAGACTCCAGTGATCGCCAGGATATTCGCGTGCACTGCAAGAACAAGCGTTACGCCTGCGATATCCAGGCCGACCACTTCGATCTGGCGGGCGTCGATTACCGCGTCAATGATCGCCTCAGTGCCCAGTACCAGGTGTCGAAGCTCGAGAATATCTACCGCCAGCACTTCCTCGGGCTGGTCGCCACGCAAACTTTGGCGGTGGGCGCGCTTTCTGCGGACGTGCGCCTGATCAAGAGCGACGATATCGGCAACGCACGCGCCGGTGAGATCGAGCACCGAGCGTTCAGCGGCATGCTCGGCTACAGCCTGGGCGGGCACAAGTTCAGTGCCGGCTGGCAACGCATGTATGGCGACAGCGCCATGCCTTATCTGGATGGCAGCAACCCTTATCTGGTCAATTACGCTCAGGTCAACGACTTCGCAGCCGCCGGTGAGCGTTCCTGGCAATTGCGCTATGACTACGACTTCAAGGCGTTGGGCATTCCTGGCTTGAGCTTCTTCACTCGCTATATCAACGGTGATCATATCCAGGTGCCGGGCAGCAGCGCCCAAGGCAAGGAATGGGAACGTGACAGCGAACTCAAGTACCAGGTCCAGAGCGGCACCTTCAAAGATCTCAGCGTGCGTCTGCGCAACTCCACGTATCGCAGCAACTACGAACGATGGGCGCGTGACATGGACGAGACACGGGTCATCGTCAGTTACAACTTCTCGGTGTTCTGAAGCACTTTGCCAAATACCCCTGGGCGATGAACAATGATCGGCGGTACGGGCAGCGAGGCAATGCCATGAAGCAACTTCTGTTGATCGGTATAGGCCCGGGCGACCCCCGTCAGGTCACTTTCGAGGCCGTCGACGCGTTGCGCCGCGCCACGGTGTTCTTCGTGCTCGATAAAGGTGGCGACAAGCATGAGCTGTTGCAACTGCGTAAACTCATGCTCGAGCGCTATGTCCCCGAGGGTGGGTATCGCCTGGTGCAACTGGAGGATCCGCGGCGGGACGGGCAGCACCAGGACTATGTCGGTGCGGTGCAGGACTGGCACCGCGCGCGCGCAGCCCTGTACGCCCGCATGCTCGAGGATGAACTGGCAGCCGACGATATCGGCGCCTTCCTGTTGTGGGGCGAGCCGGGGCTGTATGACAGCACCTTGCGCATTCTTGACCTGGTGCGCGAGCGCGGGGTGGCGCTGCAGCTTGAAATCATCCCTGGGATCAGCAGTGTCCAGGCCTTGGCCGCGCGACACCGGATCGCGCTGAACCGCATTGGCGAACCCCTGATCGTACTGCCGGCGCGGCGCCTGGCCGAGCAGGCAGTGATCGACAACGTCGTGGTGATGCTCGATGGACAGTGCGCGTTCACCGCGCTGGACGACCCGGGCCTGACGATCTACTGGGGGGCTTATCTGGGAACGGCAGACGAGATCCTGGTGGCCGGCAAGCTGGTGGAGGTCAAGTCACAGATCGTGCAAGTGCGCGAGGACGCGCGGCGGCGCAAGGGCTGGATCATGGATACCTACCTTTTGCGCCGTGAGGGGTGAGGCCCGCGTCAGGGCGTCCCGAGGATTTCCACGACCTTGTCGCGCAGTTGGTCGATGCTGAATGGCTTGCCGATCAGGTGCATGCCCTCGGGGACATTGACGTTCTCGGCGTAGCCACTGGCGAACAGCACCGGCAGCAGCGGCCGGATTTCCCGGGCCTTGGCGGCCAGCGCTT
This sequence comes from Pseudomonas sp. NBRC 111143, assembly GCF_001320965.1. Taxonomy (NCBI): domain Bacteria; kingdom Pseudomonadati; phylum Pseudomonadota; class Gammaproteobacteria; order Pseudomonadales; family Pseudomonadaceae; genus Pseudomonas; species Pseudomonas sp. NBRC 111143. Next base: position 10,975 of record NZ_BCBT01000004.1, read on the forward strand.
CGCCGCGCATGTCAGGAAGGCCGACATCGGTCATCAGCAGCGACAGGGGTTGTGTGCCATCCTCGAGAATCCTCAAGGCTGTGGTGGCGTCCTGCGCCTCGATGGTGGTGTAGCCAAATTCGTCGAGCACGTCGACCATCAGCATACGAACGATGTCGTCGTCTTCGACTACCAGAAGGTGCATGGTTTGAATCCTGTCGCGTAAGGGAAATGTCTTTACTCTGTGCCTGTCGCACAGGCAGAAGTTCCGTCAGGATAGCGGCCCCTGCAATCGGATGGAACGATTGGCTGCGGATAGCTTCAAATACTGGCTAAATGCCCTGCCAGATCAGGCAAAGCTGGTTAGACTCGCACCAGGTGCGGGCGTGGCAGCGGCATACAACAATGACTGAATGTAGTGGCCACACACTGTTCAATGGACTTATTTCGCTCGGGCGTTATCAGATGATTCAAGCAGCCTCCATGGATCAACGCAGTTTTCGCAAGCTGCTGAGCCGTAACGTCGGCCTCCCGTTGGGTGTCGGCCTGCTGGGCGCCGTCGCCTTCGTTGCGGTGATCAACTATTTGCTCTCGGCCATGCAGTGGGTCGAGCACACCGATCGGGTGATTGGCAATGCCAACGAAACGGTCAAGCTGTCGATCGACATGGAAACCGGCATGCGCGGTTTCCTGATCACCGGCGACGAGCGCTTCCTCGACCCCTACGAGGTGGCCAAGCCGAGAATCTTCAGCAGTCTGGACAGCCTGCGTGGCATGGTCCTGGACAACCCACCGCAGGTCGATCGTATCGACCGCCTGGTGGCCCTTCAGCGTGCCTGGAACGAGTTCGGTAGCGAACTGATCAAGGTGCGCCGCGACCAGGGCGATTTTCGCGGCGTGATCGGCAGTGGTCGCGGCAAGCGCATCACTGACGAGATCCGCAAGGAATTCGACGACTTCGTTGCCACCGAGCAGCAGCTGCGCATGGCGCGCAACGAGAAGGTCAGCACGGTCACCGTCACCGCGATCAGCGCATTCGTGCTGTTCATCGTCGGCCTCAGTGCGCTGCTGGCCTACCTGGGGCGGCGTGACCTGTTGGCGCTGTCCGAAAGCTATGTCAGCAACCTGCAGGCTCAGCAGCGTTCGGCCGAGCGTCTGGAACACCAGGCCTGGTTGCGCAACGGGCAGACCCAGTTGGGGCAGGAGGTCATTGGGCAACTGACGCTGACCATGCTGGGGGACAACATCTTGCGCTTCTTCGCCGGCTACTTGGGTAGTGTGGTCGGTGCACTGTATATCCGTGACAGTCATGGGCGCCTGGTGCGCGTGGCCAGCTATGGGCTCGATGCCGAACAGCAGGGGCGCGAGCAGGTAATGGCCGAGCACGATGGCCTGCTGGCCCAGGTGGTGCGCGAGCGTCGCGTGCTGCGTCTGGATGACCTGCCGCAGGATTACTATCGGCTGAGCTCCGGCCTGGGCAGCGGGCTACCGCGCAGTGCCTTGCTGGCGCCGGCCAGTGACAACAACCAGGTCAATGGCGTACTCGAGCTGGGCTTCCTGCGGCCGCTGCAGGAGCGTGATGTCGAGTTGCTGGAACGGATCAGCGAAAACCTCGGCATCTCCCTGGAGAGCGCGCGCTATCGTCAGCGCCTGCAGGAAGTGCTTGCCGAAACTCAACAATTGAATGAAGAACTGCAGGTCCAGCAAGAGGAGCTCAAGACGGCGAACGAGGAGCTCGAAGAGCAGTCGCGTGTGCTCAAGGAGTCCCAGGCCCACCTGGAGACCCAGCAGGCCGAGCTCGAGCAGACCAACGAGCAACTGGCCGAGCGCACCGTCGCCCTGGACCGCAAGAACAGCGAGCTCAATGCTGCGCAAGTGGAACTGCAGGCGCGTGCCGAGGACTTGCAGCGTTCCAGCAAGTACAAGTCCGAATTCCTCGCCAATATGTCCCACGAGCTGCGCACGCCGCTCAACAGTTCGCTGATCCTGGCCAAACTGCTGGCCGAGAATGGCGAAGGCAACCTCAGCCAGGAACAGGTCAAGTTTGCCGAGTCGATCTATTCGGCTGGCAACGATCTGCTCAACCTGATCAACGATATTCTCGACATCGCCAAGGTCGAGGCGGGCAAGCTCGAAGTGCGTCCTGAGACCACCCAGGTGGTGCGCCTGGTCGAAGGACTGCGCGGCATGTTCCAGCCGCTGGCCGATGACAAGGGCCTGAGTTTCGAGGTGAAGCTGGAGTCGCAGGTGCCGGCGACCCTGTTCACCGACCGACAGCGTCTGGAGCAGATCCTCAAGAACCTGTTGTCCAACGCCATCAAGTTCACCGAGCGTGGTCAGGTAAGCCTGAACATCAGTCATCAGGTCGGCATGGGCATCGTCTTTGCCGTGCGTGACAGCGGCATCGGTATCGCCGCCGACCAGCAACAGGCAATCTTCGGTGCTTTCCATCAGGTCGACGGCACCAGCAACCGCCGCTATGGTGGCACCGGTCTGGGCCTGTCGATCTCACGCGACCTGGCGCACTTGCTCGGTGGCCAGATCAGCGTCGACAGCAGTCCCGGCCAGGGCAGCGTGTTCAGCCTGATCATTCCCGAGCGCTACGAATCGGTGGATGGACAGGAAGAGGCCCACAGCCTGCGCCCGACCCTCGATCAGTTGCCGCCGCCACCGCGCGCGCTGGCTGCACCTCAACAGCCGCTGCCGATTCCCGAATTTGCCGACGATCGCGAGCAGGCGCCGTTCGCCAATCGCTGCATTCTGGTGATCGAGGACGAGCCGAATTTCGCCCGGATCCTCTACGACCTGGCCCATGAACTGGGCTACAACTGCCTGGTCGCCCATGGCGCCGACGAAGGCTTCGCCCTGGCGGCACAGTACGTGCCTGATGCCGTGCTGCTGGACATGCGTCTGCCCGACCATTCCGGGCTCACTGTCCTACAGCGCCTCAAGGAACAGGCCAACACCCGGCACATCCCCGTGCACATCATCTCGGTGGAAGACCGCGTCGAGGCCGCCATGCACATGGGCGCGGTGGGCTACGCGGTCAAGCCGGCCAGCCGCGAGGAGCTCAAGGAGGTGTTCAACCGCCTGGAAGCCAAGCTGACGCAGAAGCTCAAGCACATCCTGTTGGTGGAAGACGACGACCTGCAGCGCGAGAGCATCGCCCGCCTGATCGGCGACGACGACATCGAGATCACCGCCGTGGCCATGGCCCAGGAGGCCCTGGAGCTGCTGCGCGAGAACATCTACGACTGCATGATCATCGATCTCAAGCTGCCCGACATGCTCGGCAACGAGTTGCTCAAGCGCATGACGGCCGAAGACATCCGCAGCTTCCCGCCAGTGATCGTCTACACCGGGCGGAACCTCACCCGCGAAGAAGAAGCCGACCTGCTCAAGTACTCGCGTTCGATCATCATCAAGGGCGCGCGCTCGCCGGAGCGCCTGCTCGACGAAGTGACGCTGTTCCTGCACAAGGTCGAGTCGCAACTGTCCCACGAGCGCCAGCGCATGCTCAAGACCGCGCGCAGCCGCGACAAGGTGTTCGAGGGGCGCAAGATCCTGCTGGTGGACGACGATGTGCGTAACATCTTCGCCCTGACCAGTGCCCTGGAGCACAAGGGCGCTATCGTCGAGATCGGGCGCAACGGCCGTGAAGCGCTGGAGCGCCTTGAACAGCACGAGGATATCGACCTGGTGCTGATGGACGTGATGATGCCGGAAATGGACGGCTATGAAGCGACCCGGCTGATCCGCCAGCAGCCACGCTGGCGCAAGCTGCCGATCATCGCCGTGACGGCCAAGGCCATGAAGGATGACCAGCAGCGTTGCCTGCAGGCGGGCGCCAACGATTACCTGGCCAAGCCGATCGACCTTGATCGCCTGTTCTCCCTGATCCGCGTCTGGCTGCCGCAACTGGAGCGAATTTGACTAGCGAACGCAACACCGATATCGAGATCCGGCTGCTGATCGAGGCGATCTACCTCAAGTACAGCTACGACTTCCGTGACTACTCAGGCGCATCGATCAAGCGCCGGATCCTCCATGCCCTGCGACAGTTCGACTGCCGTACCGTGACTGCGTTGCAGGAGCGGGTACTGCACGACCCGGGCATGTTCATGCAGTTGCTGCAGTACCTGACGATCCCGGTCAGCGAGATGTTCCGCGACCCTGACCACTTCCTCGCCTTGCGCGAGGAAGTGGTGCCGCTGTTGCGCACCTGGCCCTCACTGAAGATCTGGATCGCCGGTTGCAGCACGGGAGAGGAGGTGTACTCCATGGCCATCCTGCTGCGCGAGGAAGGGTTGCTGCAGCGCACCATCATCTACGCCACCGACATCAACCCCAGCTCGCTGGAGAAGGCCAAGCAGGGCATCTACTCCATGCAGAGCCTGCGCGAGTACGAGGAGAACTACCGCAAGGCCGGAGGGCGGCGCGACTTCTCCGAGTACTACACTGCCGCCTACGGCAACGCCATCATGGACAGCAGCCTGCGCGACAACGTGACTTTCGCCGACCACAGCCTGGCCACCGACAGCGTGTTTTCCGAAACCCAGTTGGTGTCATGCCGCAATGTGCTGATCTACTTCAACAAAGACTTGCAGGACCGTGCCCTGGGGCTGTTCCACGAGTCGTTGTGCCATCGCGGCTTCCTGTTCCTGGGCAGCAAGGAATCGGTGGATTTTTCGGCCTATAGCGACCGCTTCGAGCCTTTGGTCAGGCCCGAGCGGATCTACCGCAAGACATGAACGGCGTGCGCGCAGTGGTCATCGGCGCCTCGGCCGGCGGCGTCGCGGCCTTGTTCGAAGTGCTTGGCGGCTTGCCAGAGGGCTTCGCCCAGCCTGTGCTGTGTGTGCTGCACCTGCCGGATGACCGCCACAGCCAACTGGCCGAGGTGCTGCATCGCCGTTTGCATCGCCCGGTGCGCGAGGCTCGTGACAAGGAACGGATAGAGGCCGGGCAGATCTATGTTGCAGCGCCCGGTTATCACCTGTCGGTGGAGCGCGACCTTAGCCTGTCGCTGAGCCAGGAGGCACCGGTACACTTTTCGCGCCCGGCGATCGACTTCCTTTTCGCCTCGGCTGCCGATGCCTATGGCGAAGGGCTGCTCGGCGTGCTGCTCACCGGTGCCAACGAAGACGGCGCCGAGGGCCTTGCCTACATAAAGAAGTGCGGAGGCCGGACCGTGGTCCAGGACCCCCGCGACGCACAGGTTGCGCTGATGCCGGAGGCCGCACTGGCCCTGCATCGCCCCGACCATATTCTTTCTCTGAGCGGTATCGGGCAGTTGCTCGCCACCCTGGAACCCAGCGCATGCTAAGCCACATCATCGCCAAACTGCTGATCGTCGACGATCTGCCGGAAAACCTGCTGGCCCTCGATGCCCTGATCCAGGGTGAGGACCGTGAGGTGCACCGCGCCCAGTCGGCCGAGCAGGCCTTGTCGCTGCTGCTCGAGCACGAGTTCGCCCTGGCCATCCTCGATGTGCAGATGCCGGGCATGAATGGTTTCGAGCTGGCCGAGCTGATGCGCGGCATGGAGAAGACCAAGAACATTCCGATCGTCTTCGTCAGCGCTGCTGGCCGCGAGATGAACTACGCCTTCAAGGGCTACGAGAGCGGCGCGGTGGACTTCCTGCACAAGCCGTTGGACACCCAGGCGGTCAAGAGCAAGGTGTCGGTGTTCGTCGACCTTTATCGCCAGCGCCAGGTGCTCGGGCGTCAGTTGGAAGCGCTCGAGCGCAGCCGGCAGGAACAGGAGCAACTGCTTGCCCAGCTGCAGGTGGCACGCAGCGAGCTGGAGCGTGCGGTGCGCATGCGCGATGACTTCATGTCGATCGTTTCCCACGAAGTGCGCACGCCACTCAACGGCCTGATCCTGGAGACCCAGCTGCGCAAGATGCATTTGTCGCGGGGCAACCTCGCGGCGTTCAGCGAAAGCCACCTGCATGCGATGGTCGAGCGTGACGAACGGCAGATCAACAGCTTGATTCGGCTGATCGAGGACATGCTCGACGTGTCGCGCATCCGCACCGGCAAACTGTCGATCCGCCCGCGGCTGTTCGACCTGTCGCAGTTGGTGCGCGGCCTGGTGGAGAACTTCTCGGCCCAGGCAACGGCGTTGGACACCCACATCGAGCTGCAACGCTGCGACGCGCTGCAGGGGGAGTGGGACGAGTTCCGTATCGAGCAGGTGCTCGCCAACTTGCTGTCCAATGCCTTGCGCTATGGCGAGCGACGCCCAGTCCAGGTGCGGGTGTTCGAACAAACCGGCATGGCCTGTGTGCAGGTCCAGGATCACGGCATTGGCATCAGTGCCGCCAACCAGCAGCGGATCTTCCAGCAGTTCGAGCGGGTTGCGGCGCACCAGGCCAGTGGTGGATTGGGGCTTGGCTTGTATATTTCCGAGCAGATCGTGCAGGCCCACGGTGGACGAATCCAGGTCGAGAGCCAAGAGGGGCAGGGTGCGACGTTCAGCATCCTGCTGCCGCTGGCGACGGCCGATCAACAAAGTGACCAGGCGCAGGCAACCTCTGTGTGACCTGGTGGTCAGATGGCCAACTATTTGAAATTCAAGGCGTTGTCATGAGCGAAGATGCACAAGATGTGGTGCTGGTGGTCGAGGACGAACCGGTCATCCGGATGATCCTGCGCGACTACTTGGCGGGGGAGGGCTATCACGTGCTGGTGGCCGAGAATGGTGAGCAGGCGTTCGCGATTCTGGCGAGCAAGCCGCACCTGGACCTGATGGTCACGGACTTTCGCCTGCCAGGCGGGATTTCCGGGGTTGATATCGCCGAGCCTGCGGTCAAGCTGCGCCCGGACCTCAAGGTGATCTTCATCAGCGGCTATCCCGCGGAGATCCTCGAGTCTGGCAGCCCGATCGCGCGCAAGGCGCCGATCCTGGCCAAACCGTTCGACCTCGACACCCTGCATGAACAGATCCAGGCATTGCTCAGATAACGCGCCTTACACCGCCTTGGTGCTGAGCAATCGCACACCCAGCCCGATGAACAGCGCACCGGTGGCGCGTTTGAACCAGGCTGCCAGGCGCGAGGCCTTCAGGCGCTGGCCGAAGCGGTATGCGGTGAAGCAGTAGAACGAATGTACCAGCCCGACGATGGCCGCGATACTGATGAACATTGCTGCGAACTGGCCGAAAATTGGCCGGCCAGGTTCAAGGAACTGCGGCAGGAAGGCGCAGAAGAACACCAAGGTCTTGGGGTTGCTCGCCGACACCAGGAAGGCTTCGACACCGATCCGCCATTTCGCGCGCGGCGCTACCGGGGGGATCTCGCCTGCGGGCAGCTTGGGCTTGTCCCGTGACAGCAACTGACGCAGGCCCAGATAGATCAGATACCCCGCACCCACCAGCTTCAACGCCAGAAATGCCGCCGGCAGCGAGATCAACAACGCACCGACGCCCATCGCCACACCGCTGATCAGCAGCAACTGCGCACTGAGGTTGCCCAGCAGCGTCATGCCCATGCCCGATGGGCCGTAACGCAGCGCGTTGCGTACGGTCAGCAGGACGTTGGGGCCCGGGGTGAGCGAGGTGATCAGGTAGGCCAGGGAAAACGTCAGCCAGAGATGCAATGCCATGGAACGCGGTCCTTCGCAGGGGAAAGCGCCAAGATGCCAGTAATCGGGGCCGGATGCCATGGCAATGGGTTTTTCTTCACTGTCCGTACCTGACAGAAGGCGTCGCTACCAGAGCGCCACGGCGCCTGCTGCAATGACCCGCCCGAACACCTCGAGCGCCTTGTCCACATCAGCCTCGGTGCTGTAGCGCCCCAGGCTGATGCGTACGCTGCTGCGTGCCTGCTGCTCGCTCAGCCCCAGGGCCAGCAGCACGTGGGATGCAGCGTTACTGGCCGAGTTGCACGCCGAGGTCGTGGAAATGGCCAGTTCGCTCGCCAATGCCGCACTGCTGAAGCCCTTGGCCTCGATGCACAGGTTCAAGGTGTGCGGGATGCGTTGTTCGGCACAACCGTTGAGGCTCACACCCGGCAAGGCCAGCAGGCCGTCACGCAGGCGTTGCGACAGTGCCTTGATCCGCTCGTGCTCGCTTGCGGCCAGGGCGCCAGCCAGGGCGAAGGCACTTCCCATGCCGACGATCTGATGCCCCGGCAGCGTTCCGGAGCGCAGCCCGCCTTCATGGCCGCCACCATGCATCTGCGCCTGCAGGCAGGGGCGCGCGCGGCTGCCGACGTACAGTGCGCCAATGCCCTTGGGGCCATAGGCCTTGTGTGCGGAAAACGACATCAGGTCGACGGCTTGGCGCGCCAGATCGATGCTGACCTTGCCCACGGCCTGGGCGGCATCCACATGCAACAGTGCGCCATGTGCGCGTACGCATTCGCCGATCCGGCCGAAGTCGGTGGTGGTGCCCAGCTCGTTGTTGACCGCCATCAGCGATACCAGGCGGGTGTCGGCTCGCAGGGCGGCCTGGACGGCTTCGGGCTGTATCAGCCCCTGTGCATCCGGCGCCAGCCTTGTGACCACCCAGCCCTGGCGCTCCAGTTCGGCGGCCGTGTCGAGCACGGCCTTGTGTTCCAACTGGCTGGTGATCAAGTGACCGGGCTGGCCGGCGCCCTGGGCGATGCCCTTGAGGGCGAGGTTGTTCGACTCGGTGGCACCGGACGTCCATACCAGCGATTCGGGCGCCGCGCCGACCTGTTCGGCGACCTGGCGACGGGCCTGTTCCACCAACTCGCGGGCGGCCTGGCCGAAGGCGTGACCGCTGGACGCAGGATTGCCGAAATGCGCCTGGCGGCCCATGCAGGCCAGCATGCTTTCGATGACCCGGTCATCGACTGGGGTGGTGGCGGCGTAGTCGAGGTACAGCGGCGAGTTGTGCATGGGTGGGTCCGTGCGAGCAGAGGCTGAAGAATGATGTGAGCATGCTAGGGGAGCCGCGAGGGAAGAAGTTTTTCTTGTTTTCGCTTTTCTCAGTGTTCAGTAGAAATATTTTTCTCCTTGAGGTCAGCCAGAAGAAAACTATTCTGGCTGACCGTTGCATCAAAGCCTCCAGCACCCTTCGAAGCGTTCGCAAACGCCGTATTGCCGGTCAAGCTGCGCCATGGCCCGCAGGTGTTCGAGCTTCGCTTCAGCGGTGATCTGGCGGTAAACCCGCGCGTAGTAACGGCTCATGTCGCGCATGCGAACCTCGCGGCTATTGTAGCGGTTACCCAACTCCAGACCCGCCCAGATCTGCAACTGCTGGTCCTGCACGCTGTTGAGGTACTTGCGGTTATTGTCGCGGAATCTGGCCTGGGCGAGGGGCTTGACCTGGCCAAGGGCTTGCTCGAAATGCTGCAGATTGGCGCGGTACTGGTCCCAGTAGGCATCGGGCAGCGTGGCATTGCCCAAGGCCTTGCGACGTTCGGCGATCTGCTGATCGGCCGGAGGTTGCTGCAGGTTGCCGGCTTGCAGTATGTCGATCACTGCGCCGGACGAGGTCAGGCTGTCATTGATGAGGCTTTCGATCATCGCGCTGCGTTGCACGGAGGCAGCCAGCGGAGTGGGCGGTAGCGGGAACAGCGGCGAGGTGCCGCTACAGCTTGCCAAGGGCTCATCGTTCAGCGGGTAGGGGATGCGTACATCCTTGCCGTCGATGCGTTGCAGGCGGGTGAGTTGAAGCATGCAGTAACCGTCGCTGCGGTCGACGCTCACTTCGTACTCCGAACCGGCGGCGGGGGTGAAGGTGACCCCGATCGAGCAGGGCGCGCCACCGGTGCTCAAGGTGTTGACAAACAGATAGAGTGGTTGGTCGGGCTCCAGGCGGATCTCCAGGTAGCCACGGGTGTCGGCGGTGGGCGGCACGCGCATGTCGGCGCGACGGCGAGTGTCTCTGGCCAGGAAGTTGTTGAGCAGGCCGGTGGTGCTGCCCTCGCATCGGGGACCCCGGTAGACATCCAGCGTCGAGTTGGAGGTGTTGGAGACGTAGCGCAGTTTTGCCGCGTCAGTGCGGCTGCTGTCCTGGTAGGTGCCGTTGAAGCTGCAGGCGCCGAGCAGTGCGCAAGCGGCAACCAGAGTGATGGAGCGTGCTGCGGTGGCGAGCATGATCGTCCTTGAGCGTTGGGTGAGGGCGGCGCAGATGCTAGAGGTGATGGCACCGTTCGTCCAGTGTGCCATCATCGAATGCACCGCCTTAGCTCAGTCGGCAGCGGCCTGCGCGGCAATCTCCCGCTCATCCTGCGCCACCACCTGCTGGCACAGTTCGATGATCTGCTCGCGCATCCAGCGGTTGGCCGGGTCCTGATCAGTGCTTTCATGCCAGTACAGGTGCGTTTCCAGTGGCGGGACTTCTACCGGCAGCGTCAGGTAGCGCAACTGATGGCGGCGTGCGAAACGCTCAGGGACGGTCATCACCATGTCGGTCTGCTGCAGCACCTGCGAGGCCATCAGGTAGTGCTGGGAGCGCAGCGCGATCTTGCGCTGCACGCCCATCTTGCCCAGTGCCAGATCGACGTAGCCCAGGCCGTTGCGACGGCTGGAAATATGGATATGGGTCATGCCCAGGTAGCTGTCGAGGGTCAGCTTGGCCTCGCCCAAGGGGTGGCCTTGGCGCAAGGCACAAACATAGCGGTCCTGCATCAGCTTGACGTGGCGCACCTGTGGATCGGTGTTCAGCGGGGCATCGACGGCGAAGTCCAGGCGACCTGCGGCCAGCTCCTTGGTGGTCTCGCGCCGCTTGCACAGGAAGCTCTCGATCACCACGCCCGGCGCCAGGCGGCGCAAACGCTGGAACAGCAGCGGCAGGACCACCGCTTCGGTGAGGTCGGTCATGCTGATGCGGAAGGTCTTGCTGGCCTGCTGCGGATTGAAGATCCGGCTTTCCTGCACCGAGGTACGCAGCAGGGCCAGGGCATTACGCACCGGGCCGATGATGTTCTGTGCCATCGGTGTCGGCACCATGCCTTGGGCGGTGCGCACGAACAGCGGGTCGTTGAAGGTTTCGCGCAGGCGTGACAGGGCATTGGATACGGCAGGCTGAGTGATGCCGACGATCTGCCCGGCACGGGTCAGGTTGGCTTCGGTGTAGATGGCGTCGAAGACGATGAACAGGTTGAGATCGACCTTGCTGAGGTTCATAAGGGCGCCACGTGTTGTTGATGTTATTCGCCGATCATATATCGGTTATGAATGTTAATACACGCCGAAAATAGACTAGGTGGATTGACCTGCACTGCTCTAGGCTCTGCTGCATGTTCTTCATTCCGCAAAGGTAGCCCAGATGGATTTCGCCTATACGCCCAAGGTCCAGGCTCTGCGCGAGCGCGTCACAGCGTTCATGGACGCCTATGTCTATCCCGCCGAAGCGGTGTTCGAGCGCCAGGTTGCCGAGGGTGACCGCTGGCAGCCCACCGCGATCATGGAAGAGCTCAAGGCCAAGGCCCGGACTGAAGGGCTGTGGAACCTGTTTCTGCCTGAGTCCGAGTACGGCGCGGGGCTGACCAACCTGGAGTACGCACCGCTGGCCGAGATCATGGGGCGCTCGCTGCTGGGGCCAGAGCCGTTCAACTGCTCGGCGCCGGATACCGGCAACATGGAAGTGCTGGTGCGTTATGGCAGCGAGGCGCAGAAGCAGCAGTGGCTCGAACCGCTGCTGCGTGGCGAGATCCGCTCGGCCTTTGCCATGACCGAACCTGATGTGGCTTCCTCCGATGCCACCAACATGGCTGCCACCGCCGTGCGCGATGGTGACGAGTGGGTGATCAACGGACGCAAGTGGTGGACCTCCGGCGCCTGCGACCCGCGCTGCAAGGTGATGATCTTCATGGGGCTGTCCAACCCCGATGGCCCGCGCCACCAGCAGCATTCGATGGTGCTGGTGCCTACCGATGCGCCCGGGGTGAAGATCGTTCGCCCGCTGCCGGTGTTCGGTTACGACGACGCGCCCCATGGTCATGCCGAGGTGCTGTTCGATAACGTGCGCGTGCCTTACGAGAACGTCATCCTTGGCGAAGGGCGTGGTTTCGAGATTGCCCAGGGGCGCCTGGGGCCGGGACGTATCCACCATTGCATGCGTTCGATCGGCATGGCCGAACGTGCCCTGGAGCTGATGTGCAAGCGTGCGGTAAGCCGCACCGCGTTCGGTCGGCCGCTGGCCCGGCTGGGCGGCAACGTCGACAAGATCGCCGACTCGCGGATGGAAATCGATATGGCGCGCCTGCTGACCCTCAAGGCGGCGTACATGATGGACACCGCCGGCAACAAGGTGGCGCGTAGCGAGATCGCCCAGATCAAGGTGGTGGCGCCGAACGTCGCGCTCAAGGTAATCGACCGCGCTATCCAGATTCATGGTGGTGCCGGTGTCAGCGGCGACTTCCCGCTGGCCTACATGTATGCCATGCAGCGCACCCTGCGCCTGGCCGACGGGCCCGACGAAGTGCATCGGGCGGCGATCGGCAAGTACGAGATCGGCAAGTATGTGCCCAAGGAGATGCTGCGCAGCGGGCAGTAAGCCCGCTGGGCAGGTACTTGCCGTCAAGGGCCGGTGTGGTTCGTGGTAGGGGCCGTGGATGATCCTGGCGCGGCGTCGCCAGCGGTCGCTTCGGCCTTGCTCGGGCTGTCCTGGGCCAAGGCAGGTTCTTGCCCTTCGCTGCCTCGGGTCTTGAACAGCGACAGCACCACGCCGCCCAGCAGCAACCCGAATGTCACGCCCAGCGACAGCAGCGCCGGCACCTTGCCCACCAACCCGTGGTAGAAGATCTTGCAACCGATGAAGATCAGCACCAACGCCAGGGCGTACTTGAGGTAGACGAAGCGGTGCATCAAGGCTGACAGGGCGAAGTACAGCGAGCGCAGGCCGAGGATGGCGAAGATGTTCGAGGTGTAGACGATGAACGGGTCCTGGGTGATGGCGAAGATCGCCGGCACGCTGTCGACGGCAAATACCAGGTCGGCCAGCTCGATCAGCACCAGGGCGAGGAAAAGTGGGGTGGCGTAACGTAACGCCTTGCTCTGGCCGGGTGGTGTGAGACGGACGAAGAAGTGCTTGCCGTGGATCTGGTCAGTGACCCGCATGTGCCTGCGCACGAAGCGCAGCACCGGGTTATTGGCCAGGTCCGGATGGCTGTCTTCCCTGGAAAGCGCCATCTTCACCCCGGTGAACAGCAGGAACGCACCGAACAGATAGAGTACCCAGGCGAAGTTCTGTACCAGCGCGGCGCCCACGCCAATCATGATCGCACGCAGGACTACCACGCCGAGGATGCCCCAGAACAGCACGCGGTGCTGGTAACGGCGAGGGATGGCGAAGAAGCTGAAGATCATCGCCATGACGAACACGTTGTCCATCGACAGCGACTGCTCGACCAGGAAGCCCGTGTAGAACTCCAGTGCCGACTGGGCGCCTAGCTCGTACCACACCCATACCCCGAACAGTACGCCCACGCTGAAGTAGCCCGAGTACAGCAGCAGGCTTTCGCGCATTTCGATTTCGCGCTCCTGGCGGTGCAGCACGCCCAGGTCGAGGACCAGCAGGGCGACGACGATGGTGACGAATACCAGCCACAGCCAGGTGCTGGTGCCGAGCAGGGGTGTTGTGAGGAATGTCTGCAGAGCTGTCATGAGCCCCTCCTTGATTGTCGACGTTGCATGGCAACAGTGATTCCGACATGGCGGCGCAAACCGTCAGAGGGGCCCGGCATCACATGGGTGTAAGCCTAGTCCATGGAGTGCCGGGGCCAAGGGGGAGGGATGTTACATTTCTTTGCCTGATCACGGTTTCCCGAGCGTGTCGCCGACTTTCTGCGCCACTGCGGGCGGCATCCAGGCTTTCCAGACCTGCGGATGCTCGCGCAGGAATACCTTGGCCGCCTCCCGCGGGTCCTGGCGTTTCTCGCTCATGATGGCCAGGGCCTGGTTGAGGGTGTCGATCGGCAAGTCGACCTTTTCGAACAAGGCCACCAGGTCCGGGTATTGGGTCTTGAAGGCCTTCGATACACCAATCGACAGTTTGGCGGGCAGCGAACTGCTGCCACGTGGGGCGGGGTTGGCCGGGTCGGTCAAGGTGGCCCAGGCCTGGGGGTCATAAGGGGGCTCTTCCAGGCGCACGAAATCGAAGCGGCCCATCAGTGGCGTCGGGCTCCAGTAATAGAACAGTACCGGTTGGCCACGGCGAACAGCCGAGCTGACCTCAGCGTCGAGGGCGGCGCCTGAGCCGGTGCGGAAATTGCTGTAGAGCCCATCGAGCCCGTAGGCCTTGAGCTTCTGGCTGTTGACGATCTCTGAAGTCCAGCCGCTTGGGCTGTTGAGGAAGCGACCCTTGGTCGGCGCCTCGGGATCTTTGAATACCTGCGCATAGCGCTTGAGGTCGGCGACACTCTTGAGTTCTGGCGCCAGCGGCTTCAGGTTGCGCGCCGGGTCGCCTTCGATTACGTATGCCGGCACATACCAGCCTTCGACTGCGTTCTTCACGGTGTCGCCCAAGGCGAACACCTCGCCCTTTTTCTCGGCCTCGACCCAGGCCGGGCTGCGTCCGGCCCATTCCTCGGCGATCACTTGCAGGTCGTTTTTCGCCAGCGCGACTTCCATGCTGACGGTGCTGCCGGGGAGGGTATCGGTGGGGTAGCCGTAACCGTTCTCGACGATCAGGCGCAGGATTTCGGTGGTCAGGGCGCCGCTTTCCCAGCCAATGGCGCCGAACTGGATGGGTTTGGCTGACTCGGCGCGTGCGGCGCTGTCGGTACTGGCCAGGCCAAGCGCAAGCATCAGGCCGGCCAGCAAGGTTGGAATTTTCTTCATGATGGCCTCGTCGATTGCCAATTCGTGGGGTCGGGCAAAGTGTAGACGACGAGGGCAGTGGCCTGGTTCGGCGGCTGGCGCCGATCCCTGCGCGATGCCAGGCTGGCACCGCGCAGGCGTGTTCAGACCCGGAACTGGTCCATCAGCCCCTGCTGCTGGTTGGCCAGGCTGTTCAGCGACTGGCTGACCCGCGCCGACTCATTGGCCTGACCTGACAGCGATTCGGTCACGTCGCGGATGGTGGCCACGTTACTGTTGATCTCTTCGGCCACTGCGCTCTGCTCCTCGGCGGCCGAGGCGATCTGCAGGTTCATGTCGCTGATCACGGTGACCGCCTGGCCGATGCGCTGCAGCGCGGTGACCGCTTGGCCGACCTGCTCCACGCCGCCCTGGGCCTGGCGATGACTGCTGTCCATGGCGCCGACCACTTCACGGGTGCCGGCCTGCAGCGACTCGATTACCTGGCGGGTCTCTTCCACCGACTCCTGGGTACGCCGCGCGAGGTTGCGGACTTCGTCGGCGACCACTGCGAAACCACGCCCGGCTTCCCCGGCGCGCGCGGCCTCGATGGCCGCATTGAGGGCCAACAGGTTGGTCTGTTCGGCGATGGAGCGAATCACCTCCAGCACCGAACCAATCTTCTCGCTGTTTTGCGCCAGCCCCTCGACCTGGGCCATGGCGCTGCTCATGTCGGCGGCCAGCGCATCGATGCTGTCAGTGGTCCGATCGATCACGGCCAGGCCTTCGCGGGTGGCCTGGTCGGCATCGCGCGCGGCTTGCGCTGCCTGGGCCGCGCTGCGGGCGACGTCCTGGGCGGTGGCGCTCATTTCGTGGGAGGCGGTCGCGACCTGGTCGACCTGGCGGTACTGCTGCTCCATGCCCGCACTGGTTTCGCTGGCGATGGCAGCAGACTGGTCGGCCGTGCCGCGTGCTGCCTGCACCGAGCGTTTGACCTCGGCGATGGTGGGTTGCAGTTTGTCGAGGAAGCGGTTGAACCAGCCGGCCAGCTCACCCAGTTCGTCGCGCTTGTCGTAGTTCAGGCGACGGGTCAGGTCACCTTCGCCGCTGGCGATATCCTTGAGCATCGCTGCCACACCGAGGATCGGCCGGGTTACCCCGCGCGCCATCAGCCACACCGCCAGCAGGCCGGCGATCGCCGCAGCCAGGCCCAGGCCCAGCTCGAGCAGGGTGCCGCTGGTGTTGAGCACGTCGAGTTCGCGCTTTAGCGCGTCGGCAGGGCCGGTCAGGGCGCTTTCCGGTACGTCGAGCAGCACACCCCAAGGCTTGCCGCCGGGAATCGGTGCGAACGCGGCCAGTACCTTCAGGCGTTGCTGGTCGTGGAGCACCTGCAGCTTGCCGGCGGTCAGCTTGCGCACCAGCTCGGCGCCCTGGCGGGTATCGACCTGGTCGAAGCGCTCGGCCAGCTTGCCGGCGTCCGGGCTGTAGCCGGCCAGCAGGCCCGCGGGGCTGAGGATGCCGACCTTGGTGCGACCTTCGTACAGGCTGCGGCTGGCGTCTTCGCTCAGGGCCTGCAAGCTGTTCAGGTTGGTGTCGATGGACAGGGTACCGATCACCTTGCCGTCCACCATCAGCGGGAAGACGATGCTGGTCATCAGCACTTGCTGGCCAGCGATCTCATAGAAGTAGGGCTCGATCACGCAGACCTTGCCGGTGCTGCGCGGGCAGGCCCACCAGGTATTGGCCGCCTCGCCGCTGGGGCCGATCTGGGTGTTGGCCATATCACGCTCGGGCAACGCCATGGCGGTCAGCTGGCCCGCGCGCGGCTGCGACCAGTACAGGGCGAAGCGCCCGGTTTCGTTGCTGCCAAGCTCGGCGAGGCCGCTGAACAGTTTGTCCTTGCCGTCCAGGGCGTTGGCTTCGAATACCAGCGAAAGACCGAGCAGGTCGGGGTTGGCCTGCAGGGCGGCGCGGACTTGGGCGGTCATGTCCTGGCGCAGGTCGTGGGCGTCGATGAAGCGCTTTTCGGCCTGTTCGCGCAGGAACAGAACCTGACGGGCGAAGCCAGCACCGTACTGGTAGGCGTCCATGAACTGACGGCGAATGCTCAGCGCCTGGACCTCGCCTTGAGATTCGATGCGGGCCTGGGCGGATTCAGTGAGCATCTGCGAGCTGCTGGCTTTGACCAGATCCGAGCTGTGGTCCATGCGATACAACGAGAGGCCGACGAGCAATGTGACGATGCTGGCCAGGCACAGCCCGGCGAGCAGGGTGATCTTCCATTGGATGGAAAGTTGACGCAACGGCATGGTGTACATCCCTTGTAATAGTAGAGCTGGGGCTGACGACTGTGTCGGCGGGACCGGTTTTTTCTTTATATGAACGTTCAATAAAGATAAAAGCGCCTATACAAACGCCATCCCTCGGCAGTTTTGACATCCTCCCCCCAGTGCTTCAGAGTGTGCGCCCTCCATAACAACACCCCTGGTCCGGCCGCTGCCCAGCGCAGCTTGTCGCCGGAGCGCCCGCTTTTTGTCTGTCGTAATGAGGTATTGCACACCATGAATGCAGTGATCGCCGCGGTCGGTATCATGCTGGTACTGAGCCTGTCCCGCGTGCATGTGGTCATCGCCCTGATCGTTGGCGCCCTGACCGGGGGCCTGGTCGGTGGCCTGGGGATCGAGGGCACGCTCGCGGCCTTCAATGGCGGCCTGGGCGGCGGCGCGACGGTGGCGTTGTCGTACGCGTTGCTCGGCGCCTTCGCCGTGGCCATCGCCAAGTCAGGCCTGGCCCACGCCCTGGCTGACCGTGCCCTGGCGATGATCGACCGCCAGGGGCAAGGACAGGGCGGTAAGCTCAAATGGCTGTTGATCGGCCTGATGCTGGTGGTTGCGGTGTCGTCGCAGAACGTTCTGCCGATTCACATCGCCTTCATCCCACTGTTGGTGCCGCCGCTCTTGTACGTGCTGACACGCCTGCGCATCGACCGGCGCCTGATCGCCTGCGTGATCACCTTCGGCCTGATTACTCCGTACATCTTCCTGCCCGTGGGTTTTGGCAACATCTTCCTCAACCAGATCCTGCTGGCCAACGTCAGCCGCGCGGGCGTGGACATCAGCGGCGTCAACGTCACCCACGCCATGGCCATCCCGGCGGCGGGCATGCTCGTTGGCCTGCTGGTGGCGGTGTTCATCAGCTACCGGCGCAAGCGTGACTACGACCTGGCGCGCATCGAAGAGGTCGAGCAGGTCAGTGTGCAGTACAACCCACTGACGTTGCTGGTGGCCGGCGCAGCCATCGCGGCGGCGTTCATCATCCAGTTGTGGCTTGATTCGATGATCATCGGTGCGATGGTCGGTTTCCTGATCTTCTCGCTGTCGGGCATCGTGCGCTGGCGCGAGACCGACGATCTGTTCACCGAGGGCATGAAGATGATGGCCATGATCGGCTTCATCATGATCGCGGCCTCGGGCTTTGCCGAAGTGATGAAGGCCACCGGCGAGGTGAAGAGCCTGGTCGAGACCTCGGCGCAGTGGATCGACCACAGCAAGGGTATCGGTGCCTTGCTGATGCTGCTGGTGGGGTTGCTGGTGACCATGGGCATCGGCTCGTCCTTCTCCACCGTGCCGATTCTTGCCGCGATCTTCGTGCCGCTGTGTGTGCAGTTGGGCTTCGACCCGCTGGCCACGGTGTGCATCGTCGGCACGGCCGGTGCGTTGGGCGACGCTGGCTCGCCTGCCTCGGACTCGACCTTGGGGCCGACCTCGGGCCTGAACGTCGATGGCCAGCATCACCATATCTGGGACACGGTGGTGCCGACCTTCATTCATTACAACCTGCCGCTGCTGGCATTTGGCTGGGTAGCGGCGATGGTGCTTTAGGCCCGATCGGATCGATTGTCGCTAACCGGTAGGGCTGGCATCATGCCCGAAGCGTGAATCAATCGCTTCGGGAGCACCTCCAATGAACACACCTCGTGCCGAATCGCCGCTGCCGGAAGACCTGCGGGTCTTCCTCACGGTGATCCGCAAGTCAGGTTTTGCAGCGGCGGCGGACGAACTGGGCTTGTCGCCAGCCTATGTCAGCAAGCGCATCCGCTTGCTGGAGGTGGCGCTGGGCACGCGGCTGCTGCACCGCAACGCCCGCAGCATTGCCCTCACCGACGCCGGAGAGCGTGCCCAGCGCTGGGCCATCCGCATTCTCGGTGACATGGACGACTTCGTCGGCGAGATGAAACAGGTGCGCCAGGAGCCGCGCGGCGTGCTGCACCTGTGCAGCAGCTTCGGCTTCGGCCGCAACCATGTCGCACCTGCGGTGGCGCAGTTGTCGGCGGCGTATCCGGCCCTGGAGATTCGCCTGGATGTGTTCGACCGCGTGGTGGATATCGTCGCCGAAGGCTTCGACCTTGAAATCCGTATCGGCGATGACCTGCCGGCGCAGCACATCGGGCGCAAGCTTGCGAGCAACCAGCGGGTGCTGTGCGCCACGCCCGAATACCTTGCCCAGCGTGGAACGCCGCTGAGCCTCAAGGATCTCGACAATCACGACTGCCTGGTGCTCAAGGAGCGCAACAACCCGTTCGGTGTGTGGCAGTTGCAGCATGCCGGTCGCGAAGAAACGGTGCGTGTCAGCGGGCCGCTGTCGTCGAACAATGGTGAGATCGTTCTGCAGTGGGCGCTGGGCGGGCGGGGCATCCTGCTGCGTTCGTACTGGGATGTACGGCCACTGCTGGAGAGCGGTCGGCTGGTGCAGGTGCTGCACGACTACACCCAGAGTGCCAACGTCTGGGCGGTATACCCGACGCGCTTGGCGGACTCGGCGAAACTGCGCGTGTGCGTGGAGTTTCTCGAACGGCACTTCAAGGTGTTGCTGGGGTGAAGCCAGGGGCCACGGCGTGGCCCCTGTTTCGTTCAGCTGAACAAGCCCAGCAGCAGGGTTGCGCCGATCACCGTCGCGGCGCCGCCCAGGCGCGTGGAGATCTGCGCGAAGGGCATCAGCCCCATGCGGTTGCATGCCGAAAGAATCGCCACATCGCCGGTGCCGCCCAGCCCACTGTGGCAGCAGGTGACGATGGCCGACTCGACCGGATACATCTTCAGCAGATTGCCGATCAGGAATCCTGCCAGGGTCATGGCCAGTACCACCGAGGCACAGACCAGTACATAGCCGATGGAGAACACGCCCATCACGCTTTCCAGGGGTACATAGAGCATGCCCAGGCCGATCATCACCGGCCAGATGAAGGCTGTCGACACTAGCTTGTAGAACTGCTTGCTGCCTTTTTCCAGGTGCGTGGGCAGTACGCGCAGGTATTTGAACAGGACCGCGACCACGATCATCATCACCGGCCCCGGAATGTGCACCAGCTTCTCCAGCAGGCCGCCGAGGACGAAGAAGGTACAGATCAGCAGCACACCAGCGCCCATGTAGCGGAAGTCGATGGCCTCGTCGTCGGCCTGCTCCTTGAACTTGTCGTTTTCTTCGCGAGCGCGGATCAGCATGCCGTCACCGCTGAGCTGCGGGCGCTTGCCGGCCAGGCGCGCGAGGGCGCCGGCGCAGATGATCGCGACGATGTTGCCCACCACGGCTGCTGGCACCAGTTGCGCCACGTACTGCTCGGGGCTGCCGCCGAGAATGTGTGCATAGGCCAGCGACAAGGGCAGGATGCCTTCGCCGATGCCGCCGCCGATGATCGGCACGATGATGTAGAAGAAGGTGTGGTGGACCGAATAGCCGAACAGCACGCCCACCAGTATTCCCGCCGCGATCGCCGCCAGGGTGCCGGCCACCAGCGGCACGAACATGCGCATCATGCCCTGGACCAGGATGAAGCGGTTCATGCCCAGGATGCTGCCCACCACCAGGCTTGCGATGACGAAATAAAGGAAGTTGGCATCCTTCATCAGCATCTTCGTCGCATCCAGCGTGGCACTGCCGAAGAAGCCATGGAACACCAGCACCGAGGGCAACAGCAGGCAGAGGATCGCGCCGCCACCAATTTCCTTGAGCAGTGGCAGGCGCTGGCCGAGCTGGCCGAAGAACACGCCCATGGTCATGATCACCGCCAGGCCGCCGATCATTGTCTTGGGCAGGTAACCGAAGTGTGCCGAGCAGAACACGATCAGGGCGATGCCGATGAAATAGGGCAGGGGAATCACACCGATCGGGTAGGTGAGCAGCGCGTTGAGCCGGCGCTGGACGGGCGTGTGTTCGGCGCTGGGCGCCAGGGTCTTGTTCATGTGCATGTCCTCTATTTGTTGTTGTACGAGGAGCCGTGAAGCGCCGCCCGTGTCCGGGCGGGCTTGTGTCGTCCCTGGCGGCTCAGGCCAGCCACGGATTAGCCTGCAGATGCCGTGCTTCGAAGGCGCGGATCTGTTCGGTACGTTGCAGCGTGCTGCCGATGGCATCGAGCCCCAGCAGCAACGCCTGCTTGCGCAACTGATCGATCTCAAAGTCGATGCTGCGACCGTCGTGCAGCGCGATCCGTTGTCGCTCCAGGTCGATGCTCAGTTCAGCGCTGCCGGGCTCGCTGACCCATTGCCCGATCTCTTTGACTTGGGCCTCCTCGAGCTGGATCAGCAGCACGCCGTTGCGCTGGCAGTTGTCGAAGAAAATTCCGGCAAAGCTGCTGCCGATCAACGCGCGGATCCCCAGTTGCTTGAGGCCCCATACCGCGTGTTCGCGGCTCGAGCCGCAGCCGAAGTTGGGGCCGACCACCAGAAAGCGCGCGTCCTGCCAGGGTGCCTGGTTGAGCACGAACTCAGGGTTCGGCGCGGCGCCCGCGGCAAAGCGCAGGTCGAAGAACACCCCACGGTCCAGGCCATTGCGATCGATGCCCTTGAGAAACTGCTTGGGCATGATCACGTCGGTGTCGACGTTGGCGGCCAGGAATGGGGCGGCGATGCCCGTTTCGGTGAGGAAGGGTTGCATGGCTCAGGCCTCCAGGGAAAAAGTGCGGACATCGACCAGGTGGCCGCTGACGGCTGCGGCGGCGACCATCGCTGGGCTCATCAGGTGCGTACGTGCACCGGCGCCCTGGCGGCCCTCGAAGTTGCGGTTGGTGCTCGACGCGCAGCGGTCACCGGGGCTGAGTACGTCGTCATTCATTGCCAGGCACATGGAGCAGCCCGACTGGCGCCATTCGAAACCGGCATCGACGAACAGCTGCGCCAGGCCCTCGCGCTCGGCCTGTTCACGCACCTGGGTGGAGCCGGGCACGATCATTGCGCGCACCCCTGCCGCCACCTGGCGTCCGCGCACCACGCGGGCGGCATCGCGCAGATCTTCGATGCGGGCGTTGGTGCACGAGCCGATGAAGGCATGGCTGATGGGGATCTGGTCAAGCTGCATGCCGGGTGTCAGGTCCATGTAGCGCAAGGCGCGTTGCAGGTCCTGGCGGCGGATCAGGTCAGGTTCGTGCAGCGGGTCGGGCACCTGCTGGTCGATAGGGGCGGCCTGGTCGGGGCTGGTGCCCCAGGTCACCATGGGCGCCAGCTCGCCGACATCGAGGGCAACCTCAAGATCGAACTGCGCGCCCGGGTCGCTGAACAGCGTGTCGCGCCAGCGCTGCACTGCCTGCTCCCAGCGTTCGCCCTTGGGCGCGCGGGGCTTGTCGGCAAGGTAGTCGTAGACCTTCTGGTCGGGCGCCATGAAGGCACCTCGGGCACCGGCTTCCACGGCCATGTTGCAGATGGTCATGCGCGCCTCGACGCTCAGGGCGCTGATGGTCGGGCCGGTGAACTCGATGGCATAGCCGGTCGCACCGGAGGCACCGATGCGGCGGATCAGTTGCATGATGATGTCCTTGGAGACCAGGCCTGCGCCCAGCTCGCCGGTCACCGTGACGCGCAGGGTCTTCAGGCGCTTGTAGACCAGGGTCTGGGTGGCCAGCAGGTGCTCGATCTCCGAGGTGCCGATGCCGAAACCGAAGGCGCCCAGCGCGCCGTAGGTGGTGGTGTGGCTGTCGCCGGCAGCGACCACCATGCCGGGCAGGATGAAACCTTGCTCGGGCGCCACCACGTGCTCGATGCCTTGGCGCTTGTCCAGCACATCGAACAGTTCGATGCCGAAGTCGTGGCAGTTCTGCTCGAAGTAGGAGACCTGCAGTGCGCCGCCAGCGTCAGGCATGGTGGCGATGCGTTCGGGGGCGGTGGGGTTGACGTGGTCGACCACCGCCAGCGTACAGGCCGGGCGCCAGACCTGCCGCCCGGCTTCGCGCAGGCCGCTGAATGCCTGGGGGCTGGTGTATTCGTTGGCGACTTGGCGGTCGATGTACAGCAGCACATGGCCCTGGTCGTCCAGGGTGCAGACGGTGTGGGCGTCGAGGTGCTTGTCGTAGAGCGTTCTGGGGCGATGCATGGCTGTCACTCGCGATCGAATGGTCATGGGCGTAGGCGTCACGGTAAGCGCCTGGGTCCAGCTTATTCCGTTCGAATCGTGGAACAACGCAGCCAACGTAATGCTGTGCTGCACGGATCGTGCAGCATGCCGGGCGAGCGTCCTGACTGGTATGCTCTGCAGCGAACCCACCTCAAGAGACCACCATGGCAAGGCCGCGTAAACAGGACAGCAGCGACAGCGACGTCAAGGCACAGATCATCGATGCTGCATTGCGGGTGCTCCAGCGCGACGGTTCGGTGTGCGCCACCTACCGGCGCATCGCCAGCGAGGCCGGGGTTTCGCCAGGGACCATGACCTACCACTTCAGCACCATCCAGGAGATCGTCGCGGCAGCCTTCGTCAAGATGACCAACCGCATCGCCGATCAGTACTTCACCCGCCTGGGCGATGCGCGTGATGCCGAGCATGCCCGCGAACTGCTGGCCGACCTGATCTGTGGCGAGCTGTGGAAAGCTTCCGGGCAGATGCTGCTGATCTTCGAACTCTATGCCTTCGTCTCGCGCCACCCCGACTACACCTACATCATGGACGACTGGATGGCCCGCTCGCGGGCGGCGCTGCAGGTGCATTTCGACGAGAAGACCGCGCGGGCGCTGGATGCGCTGATCGAAGGCTTCACCATTCACAATGCGCTGAGCCGCACGGTGGTAAGCCGGGACGACATCCTGGCATTGATCCGCGCGGTGTCATGAGCCTGACGCCGGTGCGCACGGCCAGGGCTGCAAAAAAAAGCCCCGCGGACCAAGGTCGGCGGGGCAAAGGGTTGGGGGAGGGACCAACCAAAGGAGTCGTTGCAACGGATCGCGTGAGGGTTACTTCACGCTGGCCACGGTGTCTGGCTGCCAGCCGCCACCCAAGGCCTTGTAGATCGAGACGATGCCGCGATACAGCTCGACTTCGCCCTGGGCCTGGGCATCCTCGGCGGCAAGCTTTTCGCGCTCGGCATCGAGCAACACCAGGTAATCCACCGTGCCTTCGCGGTAGCGCACCGAGGCCAGTTCTGCCGCCTTGCCGCTGGCATCGCTCTGGCGGATCAGCGACAGCAGGCGCTGCTGGCGCTTGCCGTAGTCGCTGAACGCATTGGAGGACTCTTCCAGTGCCAGCAGTACCTGTTGCTCATAGGTCGCCAGCGCGCCTTCGGCGTCGGCCTTGGCGCCGCGCAGGCGGGCACGCACGCTGCCCAGGTCGAAGGCGGCCCAGCTGATGGTCGGGCCCAGTGCCCAGGCATTGGCAGCGGACGAACCGATCTGCGACCCACGCCCAGCGGTGAAGCCCAGGAAGCCGCTCAGGCTGACCCGTGGGAACAGGTCGGCGGTGGCGACGCCCACATTGGCGGTGGCGGCGGCGAGTTGACGCTCGGCGCTGCGGATGTCCGGACGGCGGCGCAGCAGTTCACCCGGATCACCCACCGGCAGCGCCTTGGCGATTGCAGGCAGTTGCTTGGGCGACAGGTCCACGCTCAGTGCGTCCGGGCGCTCACCCAGCAGGGTGGCGATACGGTTGCGTGCCCGCACCTGCTCGGCCTGCAGTTGCGGCACGGTGGCCTCGACCGCCGCCAGGCGGGCATCGGCACGCACCACATCCAGCTCGTTGCCGACCCCGGTGTCGCGCAGGGTCACGGTGATGCTGCGCGAGTCTTGCTGGGTCTTGAGGTTGGCCAGGGCGATCTTTTCGCGCAACTGGGCGCCACGCAGTTGGCCGTAGGCATCGACCAGCTCGGCGATCAGGCTGACCTGCAGTTGTTGCAGGTCGGCTTCGGCGGCGTCCTCCTGAGCCTTGCTGGCCTCGATCTGACGCTGGATGCGGCCGAACAGGTCGACCTCCCAGGCCATGTCCAGGCCCAGGTCGTAGCGCTCGGTGTTCACTCGGCGATCGGTCTGGCCGGGTACCTGGCCCTTGCCGATGTCGCTGCTGGCACGGCTGGTGACCACCGGCAGGTCGTCGTTGGAGACGTCCTCGCGGATCGAGCGCGCGGCCTTGAGGCGGGCGAAGGCCACGCGCAGGTCACGGTTGCCCTGCAGCGATGCCTGCACCAGCTGGTTCAGGGTCGGGTCGTCGAACTGCTTCCACCAGCTGCTTTCGAAGCGGCTGCGGTCCAGCGCCTTGGCCGGCGTTTCGGTATCGAAACGCGCAGGCTGGGTGTCTGGGGTCTTGTAGTCCGGGCCCACCGCGCAGGCCGCCAGGGCCAGCGCCAGAAGGCTAGGAGTCAGGGGTTTGAGCAGGTTCATGCATGATTCTCCAGCGCTTGCACTCGCTCGGCCTTGCGGGCCTGGCGACGTTCGACGTGACGGCGGATCAGGTTGAAGAACACCGGCGTCAGGAACAGGCCGAACACGGTCACCCCGATCATCCCCGAGAACACCGCCACGCCCATGGCATGACGCATCTCGGCACCGGCACCGGAGGAGAACACCAGCGGCACCACACCCATGATGAAGGCGATCGAGGTCATCAGAATCGGACGCAGACGCAGGCGGCAGGCTTCCAGCACGGCGGCCAGCGGATCCAGGCCCTCGGCCTGCTTGTCCTTGGCGAACTCGACGATGAGGATCGCGTTCTTGCACGCCAGGCCCACCAGTACGATCAGGCCGATCTGGGTGAAGATGTTGTTGTCACCCCCGGAAATGATCACGCCGGTGATGGCCGACAGCAGGGTCATCGGTACGATCAGGATCACCGCCAGTGGCAGGCTCCAGCTTTCGTATTGGGCAGCCAGCACCAGGAAGGCCAGCAGTACGCAGAGCGGGAACACGAACAGCGCGGTGTTGCCCGAGAGGATCTGCTGGTAGGTCAGGTCGGTCCACTCGTAGGTCATGCCGTTGGGCAGTTCCTCCTTCAGCAGCTTCTCGATCGCCGCCTCGGCCTGGCCAGAGCTGTAGCCTGGGGCTGCGGCACCGTTGATTTCGGCAGTGATGAAGCCGTTGTAGTGCATCACGCGGTCGGGACCGGAGGTGTCGCTGACCTTGAGGAAGGTCGCCAGCGGGATCATCTCGCCCAGGTTGTTGCGCACCTTCAACTGGCCAATCTGCTCGGCGTCGAGACGGAACTGCTGTTCAGCCTGGACGTTGACCTGGTAAGTCCGGCCAAAGCGGTTGAAGTCGTTGGTGTACAGCGAGCCCAGGTAGACCTGCAGGGTGTCGAAGATGTCGGTGATCGCCACGCCATGGGTCTTGGCCTTTTCCCGGTCGATGGCAGCATCGACCTGCGGCACGTTGACCTGGTAGCTGGTGAACAACCCGGCGAGCTCAGGCACGCTGCGGCTCTTGGCGATGACGTTCTGGGTTTCCTTGTACAGCGCCTCGTAGCCCAGGTTGCCGCGGTCCTCGATCTGCAGACGGAAGCCGCCAATGGTGCCCAGGCCCTGTACCGGCGGCGGTGGGAAGATCGCGATGTAGGCGTCCTGGATATCGGCGAACTGCGCGTTCAGCGCTGCGGCGATGGCTTGTGCCGACTGGCTCGGGTCCTTGCGCTCATCGAACGGCTTGAGCGGGGTGAACACGATGCCGCTGTTGGGGCTGTTGGTGAAGCCGTTGATCGACAGGCCCGGGAAGGCCACCGAGTCGGCAACGCCTGGTTGCTTGAGGGCGATTTCGCTCATGCGCTTGATCACTGCCTCCGTGCGGTCGAGGCTTGCGGCGTCAGGCAACTGGGCGAAAGCCACCAGGTATTGCTTGTCCTGCGCCGGGACGAAGCCGGTCGGGGTGGACGAGAAGCCCAGGTAGGTCAGGCCCATCAGGCCGGCATACACGAACAGGGCGATGCCGCTGGAACGAATGACCCGGCGTACGCCACCGACGTAGCTGTTGCTGGCACGGTCGAAGAAGCGGTTGAACGGCGCGAACAGCCAGCTGCCCAGCAGTTTTTCCAGGAACCGCGAGAAACGGTCCTTGGGCGCGTGGTGGTCCTTGAGCAGTACCGCGGCCAGGGCCGGCGACAGGGTCAGCGAGTTGAACGCCGAGATCACGGTCGAGATGGCGATGGTCAAGGCGAACTGCTTGTAGAACTGCCCGGTGAGGCCGGAGATGAACGCCGCCGGTACGAATACCGCGCACAGTACCAGGGCGGTGGCGATGATCGGGCCGGTCACCTCGCTCATGGCTTTTTGCGTGGCCTCCATGGGCTGCAGGCCCAGGCCGATGTTGCGCTCGACGTTCTCCACCACGACGATCGCGTCGTCCACCACGATCCCGATCGCCAGGACCAGGCCGAATAGCGACAAGGCGTTGAGCGAGAAGCCGAACAGATGCATCACCGCGAAGGTACCGATCAGCGAGACCGGTACGGCCATCAGCGGGATGATCGAGGCGCGCCAGGTCTGCAGGAACAGGATCACGACCAGCACGACCAGCACCAGGGCTTCGAACAGGGTGTGCACTACCGCTTCGATCGAGCCGCGGACGAACACGGTCGGGTCATAGACGATGCTGTAGTCCATCCCTTCCGGGAAGTCCTTCTTCAGCTCGGCCATCTTCGCCCGCACTTCGTCGGAGATCTCGATGGCGTTGGAGCCAGGGCGCTGGAAGATCGGGATCGCTACCGCCGGCTGGTTGTTCAGCAGCGAGCGGAGGGCGTACTGGCTGGAGCCCAGCTCGACGCGTGCAATGTCTTTCAGGCGGGTGATCTCGCCGTCGGCGCCGGCGCGGATGATGATGTTCTCGAACTCTTCCTCACTGACCAGACGGCCCTGGGTGTTGATCGACAACTGGAAGCTGGTCGAGCCGGGGGCGGGCGGTGCGCCCAACTGACCGGCGGCGACCTGGCGGTTCTGTTCGCGGATCGCCGCGACCACGTCACTGGCAGTCAGGTTGCGCGAAGCGGTCTTGTTCGGGTCCAGCCACACACGCAGGGAGTAGTCGCCCATGCCGAACAGCTGCACGTCACCGACACCGCCCAGGCGCGCCAGCTCATCCTTGATGTTGAGGATGGCGTAGTTGGACAGGTAGAGCATGTCGTAGCGCTGGTCCGGCGAGGTCAGGTGCACGACCATGGTCAGGTCGGGCGAGGCCTTGTCGACGGTGATACCGATGCGCGTCACTTCCTCGGGCAGCTTGGGCTGGGTCCGGGTCACGCGGTTCTGTACCTGCACCTGCGCGTTGTCCAGGTCGGTGCCCAGGGCGAAGGTGATGGTCAGGGTCAGCTTGCCATCGGCGGTGGACTGCGAGGACATGTAGAGCATGTTCTCGACACCGGTAATGGCTTGTTCAAGCGGTGCGGCGACGGTTTCGCCGATTACCTTGGGGTTGGCGCCCGGGAAGTTGGCGCGCACGACCACGGTCGGTGGCACCACTTCAGGGTATTCGCTGA
Organism: Pseudomonas sp. NBRC 111143; assembly: GCF_001320965.1. NCBI lineage: Bacteria > Pseudomonadati > Pseudomonadota > Gammaproteobacteria > Pseudomonadales > Pseudomonadaceae > Pseudomonas > Pseudomonas sp. NBRC 111143. The sequence continues at coordinate 39,372 of NZ_BCBT01000004.1, forward strand.
TCGGCAACTGGAACAGCGAGATGCCACCGGCGATCAGCAGCACGAGCGAGAGCACGGCGGCGAAGATCGGGCGGGTGATGAAGAATTTCGAGAAGTTCATCGATGTTGTCCCTTAACCGCGCGGTGCCTGGGCACTGGCGACTTTCACATTCGAACCTGCCACCGCCGGTGCCGGATTGCTGGCTTCCAGCGCCTGGCGCTGACGGGCGAGGGTAGCGAGGGTTTCTTCACTGGCCATCGGGGTTTCCTCCGGGGTGACCGGCGAGCCTGGGCGCACACGCTGCAGGCCCTTGACCACGATGCGGTCGTCCTTGCTCAGGCCGCTGCGCACGATACGCAGGCCTTCGAGCTTCGGACCCAGTTCCACCGCGCGGTAGGCGGCCTTGTTGTCCTTGTCCATGACCAGCACGAACTTCTTGCCAAGGTCGGTGCCGACCGCTTCGTCATTGATCAGCATGGCGTCGTACTTGGCGCTGCCGACCAGCTTGAGGCGGGCGTAGAGGCCTGGGGTGAACTGGCCATCGCGGTTGTCGAACACGGCGCGACCACGGATGGTGCCGGTGCGCGGGTTGACCTGGTTGTCGACGAAGTTCATCTGGCCCAGGTGCGGGTTGCCGGTCTCGTTGGTCAGGCCCAGGTACACCGGGGTGGTCTGGCCGCGCTGGCCCTGGCGGGCAAGCTGGGTGTACTTGAGGTACACGCGCTCGTCGGCGTCGAAGTAGGCGTAGACCTTGTCGGTGGAGACCACGCTGGTCAGCGGGGTGACGTCGGCGGTGACGATGTTGCCAGCGGTGAAGTCGGCACGGCTGACGCGGCCACTGATCGGCGAGGTGACGCGGGTGAAGCTCAGGTTCAGGCGGGCAAGGTCGAGCTGGGCCTGGATCGCATCCACCCCGGCGCGGGCCTCGGCGGCGGCGCTGGTGCGCGATTCGGCAAGCTCGGCGGAGATGGCGTTGCTGTCGCGCAGGCGCTCGCCACGGCGGGCTTCGTTGGCGCTGCGGATGGCGGTGGCCTTGGCCTGTTGCAATTGGGCTTCGAGGCGACGGACTTCAGCCTGGAACGGGCGCGGGTCGATCTGGAACAGCAGGTCGCCTTTCTTGACCTGAGCGCCTTCGGTGAAGGCCACCAGGTCGATCTGGCCGGAGACGCGCGGGCGGACTTCCACGGTTTCCGGGGCTTCCAGGCGTCCGGTGAACTCATCCCATTCGTTGATCGGCTGCTCGATCACCTTGGCCACGCTCACCTTGGGGGCGGCGGGAGCCTGCATGGCGTCGGGGGTTTTACCGCAAGCGCTGATCACCGCCACTGCCAGGGCAGCGAGGGGATAGCGCAGGGCCTTGAATGAATATTCCATGGAGAACTCCGCCACTGTATTGATAGTGGGCGGATCATGAGTGTGTTGCGTTACAGGAACGAATCGAATGGCGCGAAGGTCATTATCACGCGGAATGATATGTCGAGCCTGTTTATCGATGGCGACACATGTGGCAGTGGAGGGCAGCGGCGTTGCGACGTGCTCGCGACCCCCTCACCGCATGACTGAAATCAGTCCCCGAACCCCTCCAGCACGATCTTGCCCTTGGCCCGGCCACTTTCGATCAGCGCGTGGGCTCGGCGCAGGTTGGCGGCATTGATGGTGCCGAAATGCTCACCCAGCGTGGTCTTGAGCACACCATCGTCGATCAGCTTCGCCACCCGCTCCAGCAACTCGTGCTGCTTGATCATGTCGCTGGTCTGATAGAGCGAACGGGTGAACATCAGTTCCCAGTGCAGCGACAGCGACTTGCGCTTGAGCGGCACCACGTCGAGGCTGGCCGGATCGTCGATCAGCGCCAGCTTGCCCTGCGGGCGCAGCGCCGCGATCAGTTGCGCAAAGTGACTGTCGGTGTGGGTCAGGCTGATCACCAGGTCGACCTCGGGGTAGCCGATGGCGTTCAGTTGCTCGACCAGCGGCTGGCTGTGGTCGATCACATGGTGCGCGCCCTGCTCGCTCACCCACTGACGGGTTTCGGGGCGAGAGGCGGTGCCGATCACGGTGAGGCCGGTGAGCTGGCGTGCCAATTGAAGCAGGATCGAACCCACGCCACCGGCCGCGCCGATGATCAGCAAGCTCTGGCCGTGGCCTGCGTTTTCAACGACACCCAATCGGTCGAACAGCAATTCCCAGGCGGTGATCGAGGTCAGCGGCAATGCTGCGGCGCTGGCGTTGTCCAGGCTGCGTGGCTTGTGGCCGACGATGCGTTCGTCGACCAGGTGCAATTGGCTGTTGCTGCCGGGGCGATCGATGGCTCCGGCGTAATAGACCTGGTCACCGGGCTGGAACAGGGTGACTTCGGTGCCGATTTCACGGACGGTGCCGACCGCATCCCAACCCAGCACCCGCGGGGCCGTCTTGCCGGCGCCGGCGCGGATCTTGGTGTCGACCGGGTTGACTGAAATGGCCTGGACCTCCACCAGCAGGTCGCGTGGGCCTGGGGTGGGGCGGGGCAGTTCGCTGTCGAACAGGGCTTGGGCGCTGTCGATGGGCAGACCGTGTTCGGTGAAGACGATGGCTTTCATGGGGGTTCCTTGGGTATCGATGGGCGATGGGGATACCTTAGCTAACGCGGTTTGGCTGAAAAACATCGTTATGGAAGTTAGACTTTCGGCTTTTCTTTGAAAGTGTGCGCTGACAGAGCAGCCCCCTCGCGGCTTGTCCCGCGAGAGGGCTGCTGCTCTTGGCCGATCATGCGCCGCGTGGTGGGAAGTCCACTTCGGTCCGCGCCACATTGTTCAGGTAGTTGGTCAAGGTCAGCAGCGTCACCTGGGCAATCACATCGACGATCCGCGCATTGTCCAGCCCACCGGCGCGTACCTCGGCCAGCACACCGTCGGGCACCTGGCCGCGATTCAGCGTCACCGCGCGGGCAAGCACGGCTACCGGATTCAGGGTGCCGGCGCGTGCTGCCTGTATATCAGCCTCGCTCAGCCCCGACTTACCGCCGAAGAAGCTGTGCGCAGCCACGCAGTACTCACAACCATTGACCTGGGATGCCGCCAGGGCCACGACCTCGCGTTCGGCCGGGGTCAGGCTGTTCTTGCCCATGGCCTGGGCCAAGGCCATGTAGCCGTTGAGTGCGGCTGGGGAGTGGGCCATGGTGGCGAAGGCGTTGGGCAGGAAGCCCAGGCCTTTTTCCACGCCTTGCAGGGCTGGGCGGGCGGCTTCAGGGGCTTGTTCGATGGTCAGGGCGGCAATGCGAGTCATGGTGAATCTCCTGTCTGAGTGGGAGCTTGCTGTTCAAGCTTGGGTACAGATTACCCAGCAGGAATTGCCTTTCGGGTTCATATCGTCCAGCTTATGCGACTGATCGTCTAAATATGGATCTGCCATGGACCGCCTCGCCACGCTGCTCAACCATTTCGACTTCAACGCCTCGACGTTCCATCAGGGCGGCTTCTGCGGCCTCTCGCGTTTCGATGGCGAGCAGCGCAGTGGTCATGTGCATCTGCTGCGCGCCGGGCGCCTGCGCTTCAGAGGCCCGGCCGGGCACGAGCAGGTGCTGGAAGAACCCAGCCTGATTTTGCTGATACGTCCGCAGACCCACCAACTGCTGGCCAGCGAGTCGGACGATGCCGAACTGGTCTGCGCCACCTTGGCGTTCACCGGTGGCCCGGACAATCCGCTGACCCGTGCATTGCCGGACGCGCTGGTCAGCCCGCTGAGCGCCCTGACCGGGTTGCAGGCCAGCAGCGACTGGCTGTTCACCGAAGCCTTCGGCGATGATTGCGGACGCGAACTGGTGCTCAACCGGTTGTTCGAGCTGATGGTGATCCAGCTGTTGCGACAGTTGCTCGGCGATGGCCAGATGGCCTCGGGCATGTTGGCCGGGCTGGCCGACAAGCGCCTGTCGCGGGCGCTGGTGGCGATGCATGACGCCCCTGCGCACAACTGGAGCGTGGAGGCGCTGGCATCCTTGGCGGGGATGTCGCGGGCGAGCTTTGCCGCGCACTTTCGCGCGGTGGTGGGCAGTACCCCGGGGGATTACCTGGCAGATTGGCGCATCGGGCTTGCGCAGAAGCGTATCCGCGAGGGCAGGCCGCTGGCGCTGGTGGCGGATGAGGTGGGATACCAGAGCCCTTCGGCATTGGCGAGAGTGTTCAGGCGCAAGACTGGGGTGAGCCCTTCGCAGTGGCGTGGAGAAGCCTGAGACCACGGGTATCCTTTTCGCGGGCACGTCGCAGCTGTGAACCGCCGCTGCGACTTGCCCGCGAAATGAACACCACAGTCATCAATGATCCGCGACAACCTCATCCTGCGACAGCAGCGCCTTGGCCAGTTCTTCATCACTGGCCTGCAATCCTGGATGGCTCTGGCGTACCTGCTCCAGCGCCGACTCCACATACGCCCCGCGAATCGCACCGCCACTGGCCACGAACGCAGAAAGCTCGTCGCGCGCCGGAATGATCCGTTTGTCATCCTTGAATGTGGAGTAGAGCGAAGCAGAAACCCCTGCCGAGGTGGCCACATCGCCCGCGTCGACACGGGCCAGGGCGGACCCTGCGGGAATGCACAGCAGCAGTGCCGGAACAAGCAGTGAATAACGCATGATCAGTCCTCCAGAAGCATCACAGCCCAAGGGATCTCGTGCATGCAATTAAGAGGTGCGGCCATTGGCCAGAGTTCCCCCTGCGAGCAATTGCCAGACGAGCGACCGCATATCGGCCGCCTGACTTCATCAACAATTGCGGCTTACACTATCAGCATTCTTGATACTGTCAGTGCACCTGCTGTTTTGCTGAAGTTGTGACCGTAGACTTATTCGTAACCGGCCCTCCGAGCCGGCTCACAACTACAAGAAGCAAGTGGAGACACGAATGAGTAGCCAAGTTTCGTTCGAAGACCTCCCACTCAGCCGTTTTCATATCAAGACGGTGTTCAGTGGTACGGGCGGTCAATTCAGTGACGGATTCGTGCTAGGGATTATCGGCATCGCGGTCAGCATGGCAGCGGGGCCGTTGCAATTGAATGCGCTATGGATGGGTTTGCTCGGCGCGGCGTCACTGGCCGGTCTGTTTCTCGGCAGTTTGTTTGCAGGGCCCTTGGCCGATAAGTTCGGCAGGCGCCGTATCTTTGCCTGGGACATGTTGCTGTTCGCGGTTATTTCAGCTTCGCAGTTCTTCGTTACTTCTCCCGAGCAACTTCTGGCCCTGCGCCTGCTGCTCGGGCTGGTGCTGGGGTTCGACTATGTGGTGAGCAAGTCGCTGGTCACCGAGTTCGCCCCACGCCGTTATCGCGGGCGTTTACTGAGTGTACTGGCCGCCGCCTGGGCCGCAGGTTACGTCGCCGCGTACCTGGTGGGCTTCGCCATCCGTGATATCGGCCCGGACGCCTGGCGCCTGATGCTGGCCTTGAGCGGTGTGCCGGCCTTGTTGATCCTGCCGTTGCGCCTGGGTGTGCCGGAATCGCCGATCTGGCTGATGGCGCGCGGTCGCAGTGCAGAGGCGCTGGCCATCGTCCAGGCCAAGTTCGGTGCGCACGTGACCTTGCCCGTCGCGCCACCGGCAGCGGCGCAGCAACGCGGCAGCTTCAGCGAGCTGTTCAGCCGCCGCTGGCGCAAGAACACCCTGGTCGGTTGCGTGTTCTACACCTGCCAGGTGATTCCCTTCTTCGCCCTGGGCACCTTCTCGCCGCGTGTGCTCGAAGCATTGAACGTGCAGGACAAGTTCGTCGGCGGGCTGGTCTACAACGTGTTGCTGATGCTGGGCGCACTGTTCGGCCTGCTGATCATCGACCGCATTTCGCGCCGCAGCTTCCTGATCGGCACCTTCTACCTGAGCGCCGTGGGCCTGGCCGTACTGGCCTGGGCCAACTTCGGGGCGCTGGGCACCATTATTGCGTTCGGCTTCTTCGCGTGCGTGCTGGCGGCAGCGGTCAACCTGGAGTTCGTCTACCCGCCGGAGCTGTTCCCCACCCACCTGCGTGCTTCGGGCATCGGCCTGGCCGTGGCCGCCAGCCGCTTCGGCTCGGCGTTCGCCACCTTCCTGTTGCCGATCGCCGTGCAGCATCTGGGGGTGCATACGGCGCTGGGCGTGTGCGTCGGGGTGCTGCTGTTTGGCGGTGTGTTCTGCCACCTGTTCGCCCCGGAAACCAGCCAGGAGCGCCTGGCGGCGGTCACGCCGGAGGAGGGCGACGGCAAACCTGAAGAGCGGCCGTTGAACGCCCATTGATCACCCACACGGGAGCTTGAGCATGCCTGGCAACAGACTCATCGACATGTACGCGGTCCAGGTGTTCATCGCTGTGGCCGAGGAGGGCAGCATGTCCGGTGCGGCCAGTCGCATGGGCATCTCCCAATCCGGGGTATCGCAGCTGGTACGCCAGCTGGAGGACGATCTTGGCGTGGTGCTGGTGGACCGCACCACGCGGCCGCTGACCCTGACTACGTTCGGCCTGGCCCTGCGCAACCGAGGCGCGCTGCTCAGCGAGGAGCTGTCCAACCTCAAGGCGCAGGTGCTCGATGCCGGGCGCGGGGTCAAACCCGACCTGCGCATTGGCCTGGTCGATTCCTTCGCCGCTACCTGTGGCTCGATGTTCACCCGGCAGATGCTTGGCCAGGTCACGCAGTTGTCGGTGCGTACCGGCCTCAGCCCGCAGCAGGGCGAGTCGTTGCTGCGCCGCGACCTGGACCTGATCGTCACCAGCGATCCGCTGATGGACGCCAACGACGTGATCCGCTATCGCTTGTTCACCGAGCGCTATTTCGTGATTACGCCCAAGGCGCTGGGGCGAGCGCTGCACAGCCTCGACGATGTGCGGGCGCTGGCCAATGTGCTGCCGGTGGTGCGTTTCAATCGCCTGTCGCAGGTCGGCCTGCAGATCGAGCGGCACCTGCGCGGCCTCAATGTGCGGGTGCCCAACCGCCTGGAGCTGGACAACGCCGACGCCCTGACCGCGATGGTCGCCGAAGGCATCGGCTGGGCGGTGACCAGCCCGATGTGCTTTTTGCAGGCCATGCCCTGGGTCGACAACGTCACCGCGCACCTGACCCCTGAGCTGAGCCTGGAGCGCTCGCTCTACCTGGTGGCGCGGCGCAACGAATACGGCGCCTTCTTCGCAGATGCCTGCGAGTCGGCGCGTGCTGTCATCCTCGATGGCTTCCTGCCGCGCCTGGCGGCGCTGGGCAAGGGCGTCGAGGCATTAGTCAAATTCGATGAGGGAAATACCCGTGAGTACTTTTGATCGCCTCGATGCACGCGTCGAGCAGGATTATGTGGGCGAAGTGCGGATTGCTGCCGACAAGCTCTATGGCGTGAATTCGCTGCGCGGCTTCGACAACCTGAGCGTGTCGCCGCTGAGCATCGCCCATTACCCGGCCTTTCGCGATGCCTTTGCCCAGTGCAAGTGGGCCGCAGCGCTGGCCAACCATGAATGCGGGGTGATCGCCCAGGCCCAGGCCGACGCCATTGCCCAAGCCTGCCAGGCGGTGATCGCCGGTGCATGTGACGACTCGCTGATCGTCGATCTGCTGGAAGGCTCAGGCGGCACCTCGACCAACATGAACTTCAACGAAGTCATCGCCAACCGCGCCCAACAGTTCCTCGGCCATGCGCCAGGCAGCTACGAGGTGGTGCACCCCAATGACCACGTCAACATCTCGCAGTCCACCAACGACGTGTACCCGGCGGCGTTGAAGATCGCCACCCACGCCATGCTTGCCGGGCTGATCGAGCAGGTGCGCTTGCTGGCCCAGGTGTTCGATGCCAAGGCGCTGCAGTTCGCCGATATCCTTCACTTGGGCCGCACCTGCCTGCAGGACGCTCAGCCCATGCGCCTGGGGCAGTTGTTCGGGGGGTACGCCGCGCTGACTCACCGCCTGGCCGACGAACTGGTCGCCGTGCGTGAAAAGCTGCACACACTGCCTTTGGGCGGCACCGCTATCGGCACCGGTTTCGGCGCGCCGAAGGCTTACCGCGCGGCGGTCTACCGGCATCTGGTGACGATCACCGGTGTCGCCTACCAGGCGCCAGCCAACCCCTTCGATGCGATGCAGAACATGGATGTGTTCGGCCGCGTATCTGGTGAGCTGCGTACCTGCGCCGCCTCGCTGGCGAAAATCGCCGCCGACCTGACCAAGCTGTCGTCGGGGCCGGTGGGCGGCATGGGCGAGCTCAAGCTGCCCGAAGCCCAGGCCGGCTCCTCGATCATGCCCGGCAAGGTCAATCCGGTGCTGCCGATGGCGATGATCCAGCTGAGCTTCGCGATCATTGGCAACGATGTGGCAGTGGCTCAGGCAGTGCAGTACGGCGAGCTCGAGATCAACCATTTCGAGCCGGTGGTGGCCTCGCGGGTGTTCGACAGCATCACCTTGCTCACTCAGGGCATCCAGCGTTTTCGTGAGAAGTGCGTGGCCGGCATCCAGGCTGACGAAGCCCGCAACCTGGCGCATTTGACCGATTCGATGGCGGTGGCGACGGCCCTGGTGCCGCGCCTGGGTTATGCCCAGGTCAGCAAGCTGGCGCGTCAGTCGGTGCGTGAAGGGCGCTCGCTGCTGGCGATCCTGGCCGAGTCCGGTGTGATGACCGAGGCGCAGGCCATGGCAGCGATCGAGCAGGCGTCGTATCCGGTGTTCGAGCAGCGTTGATTGATGAACCCGCCCCTGCAGACAGGTCACCACCTGCTGCAGGGGCGGCGGTTTGGCGCCTCGACTGCCCGCGAAAGCGCCGGAACGCCCAATACAGCGCGCGAAGGATTGAACGTTGTGTGTTCCCAGAGAACTTCTGTTGACCGGTTGTTGAGTTTCGAACAGCGGTCGTTATATCGAAATACCCGAATCACAGCTGAAGTTCCTGGTGTGGCCTTGAACTGTTGTTTATTGAACAGTGGGTTGCACAAATAGCCTGTCCTCCAACACGTGAATCGCTGAAATAGTATATTCAGTGCCTTGGCACAACAACTGCAATAACCCCATTTGAATGCCCGACCGTACTTCGTGAACAACAGCGAAACACGGCCTTATATATAAATGGGGAGTATCAGTAGTGCGTGCGAAAGTTCGATTTTCCACTCAGCCGCGTTTCAGTCTGGTGACCGCCGCCAGCCTGCCGTTGTTACTGGCTGCCTTCAGCCCGGCAACGCTGGCCGCCGAGGAATCCACCTTGGGCACGGTGACGGTCACCGGCGCCGCGGCAACCGGCGCCCAGCAGGACCAGAAGCGCCTGCACAAGGTTGCTGGCAATACGGCGGTGGTCGACAACCGCAAAGTCGAGCAGGGCCGTGCGGCCAACGCCGAGGACGTACTGGCGCTGCAGCCCGGTGTGTTCGCCCAGGGCACCAGCGGCACGGCTGCGAACAAGATCTCGATCCGCGGCTCGGGGCTCAACACCTTCTACCAAGGCTATGTACTGGGCACCAAGTTTCTCTTCGACGGCCTGCCGATCACCGGCCCCGGTGGCACCCAGGAAGACTTCCTCGACATGCAGGCGGTGGATCACACCGAGGTGCTCTACGGCGCCAACGCTTACGAGTACGGCGCGTTGGCACTGGGCGGGGCGATCAACATGGTCAGCAAGACCGGCCGTACCGACCCTGGCAACTATGCACGCTTCGAGGTCGGCAGCTATGGCTACCGCAAGCAGCAGCTGAGCACGGGCGGTGTGGTGGGCGACAGCGACTACTACATCAACGTGCTGCACAACGAGCGCGACGGTTACCAGGATCACGCCAGTAACGAAGGTCGCGGCATAGCCGCCAACTTCGGCCACGTGTTCAGCCCCAAGCTGCAGACCCGCATGTTCTTCAAGTACCGCGAAGAGCAGTTGATCAACGGCAACACCCTGACCCGCGCACAGCTCAAGCATGACCCGCGCAGCAACCTGGTGCCCACCGGGCGGCGCAAGGACGGCACCACTTTCATCGGCAACAAGACCACCTACACCTTCGACGATGGCGCCAGGCTCGAAGTCGGCGCGTCGTACAACAACTACCCGCTGCTCAATGGCTGGCGCTATGCCCTGGCGCCGCAGGATTGGCGCTCGAAGGATATCAACCTGACCCTGCGCTACCTGCGTACCGGCGACACCTTCCTCGGGCTGCCCAGTGACAGCAGCGTGATCTTCAGCAACACCCGCGCCTACCTGGCCGATGTCAAGGCGCACAGCCGCGCCACCGGGCTCAAGACCCAGGAAACCAACTACACCGGCTCGCGCGATACCGTGCTGACACTGGCCAACGAGCTGCAACTGGCCGATGACCTGTGGTTGTCGTCGGGGCTGTCGTTCGTCAACATCCGTCGCAAGGGCGAGATCGAGGCGAGTACCCTGACCGCGGCCAACCCCAGCAACTTCCCCACCCGCGTCGAATACGTCGAGAACGACCTGGCGCCGCGGCTGGGACTGCGCTACCAGATCAATCCCGAATTCCAGCTGTTCAGCAACGTCAGCCGCAGCATCGACCCGCCGGTGACCTGGCAATTGGGCAGCACCAGCAATCCATTCCTCTACGATGTCCGGCCGCAGAAGGCCACGACCTTCGAGGTGGGGGTACGCGGCAGCCATGGGATCTTCGATGGCAGCCTGACCCTGTACCGCTCCTGGGTGCAGAAAGAGCTGTTGACCGTGGTCGTGCAACAGGCAACCGCCACCCAGGACCAGCTCACGGCCACCTCCAATGCCAGCCCGACCCTTCATCAAGGCATCGAAGCGGGGCTCAATGCCTTGCTGTGGACCGGTGCCAACGGCGACACCCTCGACCTGCGCCAGGCCTACACCCTCAACGACTTCAAGTACCGCCACGACGAACGCTTCGGCGACAACCAACTGCCCGGCCTGCCGCGTCAGGTCTACCAGGCCGAGCTCGCCTATCGCCAGGCAAGCGGGTTCTACGCCTCGCTCAATCTGCGTGCCGCGTCCAGCTACTACATCGACTACGCCAACACCTGGCAGACGCCGTCGTACCTGCTGTGGGGCGCCAAGTTCGGCTACCAGGCGCCGAGCCGCAAGTGGGAGGTGTTCGCCGACCTGCGCAACCTCACCAACCAGCGCTATGCCAGCGCCACCAACACCGCCTATGACGCGGGCGGGCGCGACTCTGCGAATTTCTACCCAGGGGACGCGTTCAACGTGACCACTGGCGTTGCCTTCCGATTCTGAGTGCGGGGAGAGCCTCATGAGCACAGATCAAGCGCAGATGAGCCTGGGCATGAACATCCTCGGGTTCGGCGCCCATGCTGCGGCCTGGCGCCAGGGCGAGGCGGCCATCGACGCGTATGTCGATGTCGCCTACTACCGTGATATCGCCCGGCTTTCGGAAAAGGGCTGCCTGGATGCGATCTTTCTCGCTGATGGCCCGGCACTGCCCGGCGATGTCGCCAGCCAGCCGGGCGGGCGGCTGGAGCCGACCCTGCTGCTGACCGCCGTGGCCGCTGCCACCGAGCGCATTGGGGTGATCGCCACCTGTTCGAGCACCTACAACGAACCGTTCAACCTGGCCCGGCGCATCGCCTCTCTGGACCACATCAGTGGTGGGCGCGCCGCATGGAACGTGGTCACCAACGCCAGCGACGCGGCCGCGCAGAATTTTGGCCTGGCGGGTGCGCCGCTGCATGTCGATCGCTATGGCCGCGCCGAGGAATTTCTCGAGGTGACGCTCAAGCTGTGGGACAGCTGGGAAGAGGATGCAGTGATCGGGGACCGGGCAGGGGGGCGCTTCGCCGAACCGGACAAGGTCCATACCGTCGACTTCAAGGGCCGGCACTTTCAGGTCAAGGGTCCGCTGAACCTGCCGCGCTCGCCCCAGGGGCGTCCGGTCCTGGTCCAGGCCGGTTCTTCCGAAGGCGGCAAGGCGCTGGGGTCGCGCTATGCCGATGCGATCTTCACCACCCAGACCACCTTACCTGACGGGCAGGCCTTCTACCGGGAGATGAAAGCCCGCGCCAAGGCCTGGGGGCGAGACCCGAGGCACCTGAAGATCATGCCCGGCCTGTCGACGGTGATCGGCAGCACCGAGGCTGAGGCCCATGCGCGTTTCGACGAGCTCAACGCCTGGCATGGCGAGCATGGCCTGTTGCAGCAAGTGGCCGGACGCATCGGTATCGATGCGCGCGAGCTGGACCCGGATGCGCCCTTGCCCTGGGCCAGGATCGGCCCGGTGGCTGCGTTCGAGCAGGGTTCCCATGGCTTTCTCGAGGCACAACTGAACCTGGCCCGGCGCGAAAACCTGACCATTCGCCAGTTGTCGCGACGCATACTGGTGGGTCACCGGCTGGCAGTCGGTACGCCCGAGCACGTTGCCGACACCCTGGCCGAGTGGTTCCTGGCCGGGGCGGGAGATGGCTTCAACATCATGCCTGACATGTTTCCTTCAGGCGCGCGGGTGTTCGTCGAGGAAGTGGTGCCGTTGCTGCAGCGGCGCGGGTTGTTTCGGCGCGAATACCAGGGCAGCACGCTGCGCGAGCACCTTGGCCTGCCCAAGGCGGTGAACCAGTACGCGCTGCGCAGGTGATCCCCGATAAAGGGGGGGGCGCAGTGGGGAAGCGCCCCCACTGCGACGCTTGTGAACTTCCAAGGTATTACATCAGCGGATGCAGGGCCCGGAAGGTCTGCGCTTCTTCCACCAGCCAATCGTGCACCGCGCGGGCGCCGGGTTGGGTCAGGCCGCCGGGGGGATAGAGCAACACATAGCGTTTGTGATTGGGGATCGACACCCCGAAAGGCACGATCAGGGTGCCGCGTTCCAGTTCATCGTTGAGCAAGGTACGGCGCGCAATCGCGACGCCGATACCAGCAATCGCCGCCTCGATGGTCAGGTGATTGCGGTTGAAGGTGTGGCCGCGGCGCACGTTCAGGCCACCCGCGCCGATGCCCTCCAGGTAGAACTCCCACTCTGCGTATTCCGAACTGCCGCGCCAGGCCGTGATGTCGTGCAGCAGCGGGTAGTGGACCAGGTCGGCTGGGCCGTGTAGCGGCGGGCGGCCGCGCAGCAGAGCGGGGGAGCAGACCGGAAAGATCTGCTCGTCCAGCAGCGGCGTCGAGAGCATTCCGGGGTAGCTGCCGTCATTGAGGTCGATCGCCAGGTCGAAGTCGCCGTCATGCAGGGCTTGCTTGCTGTCTTCGGCCACCAGGCGCAGCTCGATGTCCGGGTAGCGCTGCTGGAAGCGAGGCAGGCGCGGGGTCAGCCATTTGGCGAGGAACGAAGGGATCGAGCGCAGGCGCAAGGTGCCGCGAATTTCACCCGCGTCCAGGCGCAGCAATTCGGCTTCGATGCTGCCATAGGCCTCGGCGACAGTCTGCGCCAGGCGCTGCCCCTCGGCGGTCAGCTCCACACCACGGGCGCGGCGCAGGAACAGGGCGAAGCCCAGGCGCTCTTCAAGCTGGCGCATCTGCTGGCTGACCGCCCCGGGGGTGATGTGCAGTTCTTCGGCACAGCGGGTGAACGACAGATGCCGTGCCGCACAGGAGAACACATGCAGCCAGACGAATACCTGACCGTTGAGTTGCCCTTTCATTGTTTAGTCCTGCTAAAGGCTTGCTTAGGAATTTTCGTTGGTCATCGCCAGGCGAGCGCGGCAGTATCGCGCAAATTCGCAGCACCCATCAATTTTTCCGGAGGGCCGCGCAGCGGCAAACAACGTCGCAGCGGTCAGGCATTAGCATGGCTATCAGTGTTTTCGACCTCTTCAAGATCGGCATCGGGCCGTCCAGCTCCCACACCGTGGGGCCCATGCGTGCCGCCGCCACCTTTGCCCAACGGCTGCGCGAACATGGCCTGCTGGCCCAGGTGCAGCGGGTGGAGGTGCGCCTGTATGGCTCGCTGTCGGCCACCGGCATCGGTCACGCCACCGACCGCGCCTGCCTGCTGGGCCTGATGGGCGAGTGGCCGGACCGCATCGACCCGCACAGCATCGAGCCGCGCATCGACCAGTTGATGCAGGAGCAGTTCCTGATGCTCGATGGCTCGCATCCGGTGGCGTTCCAGTACAGCCGCGACATGCGCCTGCTCGACGAGAGCCTGGACTACCACCCCAACGCCATGAGCCTGGAAGCACTGGGCGGGCAGGGCAGCCTGCTGACCCAGACCTACTACTCCGTTGGCGGCGGCTTCATCATCGAGCAGGCCGAAATCGATGCGCCGGCCAGTGCCGACGTGCACGTCGAGCTGCCGTACGAGTTTTCCTCAGGCGCCGAGCTGCTGGCGCTGTGCAAGACCCATGGCTTGACCGTTGGCCAGTTGATGATGGCCAACGAGCGCGCCTGGCGCAGCGAACACGAGATCCGCAGCGGCCTGCTGGGCATCTGGGCCGCCATGCGCGAATGCGTCGATAACGGCCTGCGCAACGAAGGCATCCTGCCGGGCGGGCTCAAGGTCAAGCGCCGCGCTGCGCGCCTGCACCGCAGCCTTCAGGAGTTGGGCAAGCCCAACGTGATCGGCTCGACCCTGAGCGCGATGGAGTGGGTCAACCTGTTCGCGCTGGCGGTCAACGAAGAGAACGCCGCTGGCGGGCGCATGGTCACGGCACCGACCAATGGCGCGGCCGGCATCATCCCGGCGGTGCTGCACTACTACATGAAGTTCAACCCCGCGGCCTGCGACGACGACGTGGTGGCGTTCCTGCTGGCCGCTGCGGCGGTCGGCATCCTGTGCAAGAAAAACGCATCGATCTCCGGCGCCGAAGTGGGTTGCCAGGGTGAGGTCGGTTCGGCCTGCTCCATGGCCGCTGCAGGCCTTGCCGAAGTGCTCGGCGCCACCCCGCCGCAACTGGAAAACGCCGCTGAAATCGCCCTGGAGCACAACCTCGGCCTGACCTGCGATCCGGTCGGCGGTCTGGTCCAGGTGCCGTGCATCGAGCGCAACGCCATCGCCGCCGTGAAGGCGATCAATGCCGTGCAGATGGCCTTGCGGGGTGATGGCGAGCATTTCATCTCCCTCGACCGGGTGATCCGCACCATGCGCGACACCGGCGCGGACATGCACGCCAACTACAAGGAAACCTCCCGCGGCGGCCTGGCCGTTGCCTTTGTCGAGTGCTGAGTTCGCGGGTTCAAACCCGCTGCTGTAGGCATTCGACTCAACAAGCCTGAATCGATTTGCAACACCCGCTGCACCGAGCAACAAAAACAACTACAAAGGCGAAACCCATGACTGATGTACACAACACCACGACCGTTCGTGCGGATTCGGCTGCGCCGGCTTCGACCACAGCCACGCGCAGCTGGAACCGCCACGACACCACCTGGGCCCTGGGCCTTTACGGCACTGCCATCGGTGCCGGTACCCTGTTCCTGCCGATCAACGCCGGCGTAGGGGGCTTCTGGCCGCTGCTGATCCTCGCGCTGCTGGCCTTCCCGATGACCTTCTATGCGCACCGTGCGCTGACCCGCTTCGTGCTTTCCGGGCGCCGTGGCGGCAACGAAGACATCACCGAGGTGGTCGAGGAGCATTTCGGCGTGGGTGCCGGCAAGCTCATCACCTTGCTCTACTTCCTGGCGATCTTCCCCATCCTGCTGGTCTACAGCGTGGCCCTGACCAACACCCTGACCAGCTTCCTCGAGCACCAACTGCATGTGACCGCGCCGCCGCGTGCGCTGTTGTCGCTGCTGTTGATCGCCGGCCTGATGGTGGTGGTGCGTTGCGGCCAGCAGATCATCGTCAAAGTCATGAGCGTGCTGGTCTACCCCTTCGTCGCCTCGCTCCTGCTGCTGGCCGTGAGCCTGATCCCCAACTGGAACGGCGCCTTCTTCGCCCAGGCCAGCGAAGGCCTGAGCACCTCCAAGCTGCTGCTGACCCTGTGGCTGGCGATTCCGGTGATGGTGTTCTCGTTCAACCACTCGCCGATCATCTCGGCCTTCGCCGTTGACCAGAAGCATCGCTACGGCGCCGATGCCGACCGCAAGAGCGGCCGTACCCTGGCCAGCGCCCACGTGATGATGGTGCTGACGGTGATGTTCTTCTGCTTCAGTTGCGTACTGGCCCTGAGCCCTGCCGACCTGGCAGCGGCCAAGGTGCAGAACATCTCGATCCTGTCGTACCTGGCCAACCACTTCCAGACGCCGGTCATCGCCTTCGTCGCACCCCTGATTGCCCTGGTGGCGATCACCAAGTCGTTCCTGGGTCATTACATCGGTGCCAGCGAAGGCTTCCAGGGCATGATCGTCAAGAGCCTGCGCAGCCGCGGTAAAAGCTGGTCGGCCAAACGCCTGGAGCGGGTGACCGCGCTGTTCATGGTGCTGGGCTGCTGGATCGTGGCGACCCTCAATCCGAGCATCCTCGGCCTGATCGAAAGCCTCGGTGGCCCAGTGCTGGCGTGCCTGCTGTTCCTGATGCCGATGTATGCCGTGCGCAAGGTGCCTTCGCTGCGCAAGTATTCGGGCGCGCTGTCGAACGTGTTCGTCGTGCTGGTGGGGTTGATCACCTTGTCTGCGATTTTCTACGGCTTCTTTGCCTGAGGCCATGCTTCACGATTCGTGTTGCTTCGCTCTGCATTTGTGTTCTTGATGCCTTCGGTGCCGCAGCTATGCTCGGCACCTGAAGGGTCGCCTTGCGACCTGAGTGCACACGAACGGAGTGATTGGCATGTTCCAGGGTTTCAAGAAAGCCTTCCAGCACGTCGAAGGTATCGAGATCGCCTACCGTATCGGCGGCAAGGGGCCGGCGTTGCTGCTGTTGCACGGCCACCCTCAGACCCATGTGATCTGGCACAAGGTGGCCGAAAAGCTGGCCGAGCAGTTCACTGTGGTCGCTGCCGACCTGCGCGGTTACGGCGATTCGGCCAAGCCTGAGGCCGACGACCGGCATGAGGCGTATTCCAAGCGCCGCATGGCCGCAGATATGGTCGGGCTCATGCATGCCCTGGGGTTCGAGCAATTCGCCCTGATGGCCCACGACCGCGGCGCGCGGGTCGCGCACCGCCTGGCGCTCGACCATCCCCAGCGCCTGTCCCGCCTGGTGCTGCTGGACATCGCGCCAACCCTGACAATGTATCGCCAGACCAACGAAGCCTTCGCCCGTGCCTACTGGCACTGGTTCTTCCTCATTCGCCCGGCGCCACTGCCTGAAACCCTCATCGAAGCCAACCCGGAAGGCTACCTGCGCAGTGTCATGGGCGGACGCAGTGCCGGCCTTGCGCCTTTCACCGACGAGGCGTTCGCCGAGTACCGTCGTTGCCTGTCGCTACCGGGCGCAGCGCGTGGCGTGTGCGAAGACTATCGGGCGGCTGCAGGCATCGACCTGGAGCATGACCAGGCCGATATCGATGCCGGGAACACGCTCAAGACCCCGCTGCTGGTGATGTGGGGTCGTGACGGCGTCATCGGCAAGTGCTTCGAACCGCTCAAGGAATGGCGCGCCTGTGCCGAGGACGTGCGCGGCAGCGAGTTGCCCTGTGGTCACTACATTCCTGAAGAAGCCCCGCAAGCCTTGCTCGAGCACGCCCTGCCGTTCCTGCTGCACGCCTGATACGGCCTGTCGGCGCGGGTTTCGTTGCGCTGGCCGCAAGCCTTGCGGTGGTGCCGGCCGTACCGGTCGCGGCAATGGTGCTGATCCTGGGCGGCGACCGCTTCATGGCCGAATGCCGGTCGCTGACCAACATCATCGGCAATGCGGTCGCGCCCCTGGCTGTTGCAGCCTGGGAGGGCGAGCTCGACAGGGACCGGCTGGCGGTGATCAGCCGCAGCCCGGGCGCGGTTGCCACCGCCCAGACCACGACTGAAACCTCGGGCATGCCTGTGGCGAAAGACTGATCCGACGCCGTTTACTGGCCCTTCTTGCGCAGTTCCACGACGCTACGACGCATGTCGCTGGCCCAGCCATCGAGCACCGGCTTGACGTTCTCCAGCTTGAGCTGTGCGGTGTCGTTCTCCAGCGCCTCGCCGGTGCCCTTGCGCACCACCTGGGCCAGCACCTTCTGGTTGGCGCCGTCGAGGAAGGCCGCCTCCACGGCGATGTCCACTTCCTGGTCACGACCACCGGCCGCAGTGTTCACCGCTGCGGCCACCAGGGCGATGGGCACCACTTCATAGGGCTTGAGCCCCTCGGTCTTGGTTGACACCGCGGTGATCGCCGGGCGTACCACGATCGTTCCCGGGCCTGGAGCGCTGACCACCGTCAGCACGCTGCCCAGTTCCCTGCGCATGGCGTCGTCGAAGTAGCGGGTGATCGCTTGCAGGGTCTGCGCCGAGATCACCGCTGTGGGTTGTGGTCTGGGGTAGAACTGGCTGGGCTCGATATAGACCTGTCGATACTGGCTGGCCTTGATCCCGGGGTCGATCCAGCGCATTACCGGTGCCCCGGAAGCACTTTCCGCCGGCTTGAGCCGGCTGTAGTCCTTGAGAAACCCGGAATACTGGCTCGGATCGACGCGGTTGCTGGAACAGGCGGCCAGGGCAAGCACGGCAGCGCACAGCAGGGTGGCGCGAGGCAGCGGTTTCATGATCGGTAGCGTCCATTGAGGGGGAGGCCAGATCAACGCTAGCAGGTGCTTGGCGATTGGCCAGTTTGCAGATGGGTTGGTAGGCGTCCTTGGTTCTGTGATGTGAATTCCCACATGAAATCAGGGCCTGCAAACCATCCTTTAATCATCCCAGCACCTCCCGCACGCGATACCACAACATCCCCAGGGCCAGCAGCGGCGAGCGCAGGGCCTTGCCGCCGGGGAAGGTCAGGTGCGGTACGGCACTGAAGATATCCAGGCCCTGGCTGTGGCCGACGGCGATGGCCTCGGCCAACAGCTTGGCGGTCCAGTGGGTCACGTTCAGGCCATGCCCGGAGTAACCCTGGGCGTAATACACGTTCGGATGCTGGCTCAGGCGGCCGACCTGGGGGAAGCGGTTGGCGGTGATGCCGATCATGCCGCCCCACTGGAAGTCGATGCGCACATCGGCCAGTTGCGGGAACACCTTCAGCACTTTCGGGCGCATGTAGGCGGCGATGTCCTTCGGGTCGCGACCGGAGTAGTGGCAGGCGCCACCGAACAGCAGGCGGCGGTCGGCGGTCAGGCGGTAGTAGTCAAGGCCGACCTTCTGGTCGCACAGCGCCATGTTCTGCGGAATCAGGCTGCGCGCCAGAGCCTCGGGCAACGGTTCGGTCGCCACCACGTAGCTGCCGGCGGGCAGCACCTTGCCGGTCAAGCGCGGCTCCAGCTCGTCCAGGTGCGCATTGCACCCCAGCACCAGGCTCTTGGCCCGTACCTTGCCGCGTGCGCAGTGCAGGGTGACGGTGGGCCCGTGTTCGATGCGTTGCACAGCGCTCTGCTCGAAGATTCGCACGCCAAGGCTGCTGGCGGCGCGGGCCTCGCCCTGTACCAGGTCCAGTGGGTGCAGGTGGCCGGAGCCCATGTCCACCAGACCGCCGGCGTACTGGTCGCTGGCGACGATGTCGTGGATGCGCGCTGGGGCGACCAGCCGGGTTTCATGGCGATAGCCCAGTTCGGCCAGGTCCTGCAGTTCGTCGTTGAACGCCGCAAACTGCGCCGGGGTGTTGGCCAGCTCGCAGAAGCCCCAGCGCAGGTCGCACTCGATGCCGTATTGCTCGATGCGCCTGGCCACCAGCTCGACCGAGTCCAGCCCTGCCTGCTTGAGGTAACGCACGCCGTCCTGGCCCACGTAGCGAGCAAAGCCCGAGACGTCATGGCCGATACCGCGGATCAGTTGCCCGCCATTGCGCCCACTGGCGCCCCAGCCGATGCGGCGGGCCTCCAGGAGAATCACCGACAGGCCACGCTCGGCCAGCTCCAGCGCGGTGTTGACGCCAGTCAGGCCGCCGCCGACCACGCACACGTCGGCGCTCAACTCGCCTTCGAGTTCGGGGTAGGGCGCCGTGGCACGGGCCGTGGCGGCGTAGTAGGAGGCGGTGTGTTCGGTTTGATGAGGCATTGGAAACACTCGAATCAGCGGTTGGACTTGATCTTGCTCCAGGAGCGGGTCATCACCCGCATGATCTGCGGGCTGGGGGTGCTGGAGACGTAGAGCTTTTCCAGAACCTCCTGGGACGGATAGATCTCGGGATTCTCCACCAGCGACTTGTCCATGAACGCCTTGGCATCAGGGTTGGCATTGGCATAGCCGACCGTGGCGCTGACCTTGGCGATCACTTTCGGGTCGAGCAGGTAGTTGATGAAGGCCAGGGCCTGGTCAGGATTGCTGGCGTCTTTCGGGATGGCCAGCAGGTCGAACCACAGGTTGCTGCCTTCCTTGGGAATGCTGTAGGCGATCTTCACGCCGTTCTTGGCTTCCACGGCGCGGTTGGCCGCCTGGAACACGTCGCCGGAGTAGCCGAAGGCCACGCACACGTCACCGTTGGCCAGGTCCGAGACGTACTTGGAGGAGTGGAAGTAGGTGATGTACGGGCGCAGCTCCATCAGCCGTGCTTCGGCCTTGGCGTAGTCTTTCGGGTCTTCGCTGCGTGGGTTCATGCCCAGGTAGTTGAGCATGGCCGGGAACAGCTCGTCGGGCGAGTCCATGAAGGCCACGCCGCATTGCTTGAGTTTCTTCAGGTTCTCTGGCTCGAACAGCACGGCCCACGAGTCAACCTTGTCGATGCCCAGCGCAGCCTTGACCTTCTCGACGTTGTAGCCGATGCCATTGGTACCCCACAGGTAAGGCACAGCGTATTTGTTGCCCGGATCGTTCTGCTCCAGTTGCTTGAGCAGTTTCGGGTCCAGGTGCTGCCAGTTCGGCAACTTGCTGCGATCCAGTGGCAGGAACGCGCCGGCCTTGGCCTGGCGGGCGAGGAAGTGGTTCGAGGGCACCACCACATCGTAGCCGGTGCGGCCGGCGAGCAGCTTGCCCTCGAGGGTTTCGTTGGAGTCGAAGACGTCATAGACCACCTTGATCCCGGTACTGGCCTGGAAGTCGGCCAGGGTGGTCTCGCCAATGTAGTCGGTCCAGTTGTACACGCTGACCGTGGGCTCGGCCTGGGCGGCCGCGCCGAACATCAGGGCGAAGGCTGCGGGAATCAGGGTTTGCAAATGACGCATGTCGGCACCTCGTTGGACTTGTTCTTCGGGTTCGAAACGGAAGCAGGGGCAGCGCGTTGCCTGTGGGGGCGGATCGACCCGCTCCCACAGAAGCCCTCCATGGGGTCACACGCTCAGCAGCAGGAACTCGCGCTCCCAGGAGCTGATCACCCGCTTGAAGTTTTCATGCTCGGCGCGTTTGACCGCGACGTAGCCCTGGACGAACTGGCGCCCCAGGTAGTCTTCCAGGACCTTGCAGTCTTCCATGTGCTGCAGCGCATCCTCGATGGTGATCGGCAGACGCAGGTTGCGGCGCTCGTAGGCGCGGCCCTGTACAGGCGCGCTCGGCTCGATCTTCTCGATCATGCCCAGGTAACCGCACAGCAGGCTCGCGGCGATCGCCAGGTAAGGGTTGGCATCGGCGCCCGGCAGGCGGTTCTCCACGCGCATCGCCTCGGGGCTGGAGGTCGGGACGCGCAGGCCGGCGGTGCGGTTTTCCTCGCCCCATTCCACGTTCACCGGAGCCGAGGTGTCCGGCAGGAAGCGGCGGAACGAGTTGACGTTCGGCGCGAACATCGGCAGTACCTTGGGGATGTACTTCTGCAGGCCGCCGATGTGGTGCAGGAAAAGCTCGCTCATGCTGCCGTCTTCATTGGCGAACACCGGCTTGCCGGTGGCGATGTCGACCACGCTCTGGTGCAGGTGCATGGCACTGCCCGGCTCGTCGGTGATCGGCTTGGCCATGAAGGTGGCGGTGACATTGTGCTTGAGCGCCGCCTCGCGCATGGTGCGCTTGAATACGGTGATCTGGTCGGCCAGGTCCAGGGCGTCGCCGTGACGGAAGTTGATCTCCATCTGCGCCGGGCCGTCTTCGTGGATCAGCGTGTCCAGGTCCAGGCACTGGATTTCGCACCAGTCGTAGACGTCCTCGAACAGCGGATCGAATTCGTTCGCGGCATCGATGGAGAACGACTGCCGGCCGCTCTCGGCACGGCCCGAACGGCCCAATGGCGCCTGCAGCGGCAGGTCCGGGTCTTCGCAGCGCTGGGTGAGGTAGAACTCCATTTCGGGCGCAACGATCGGCTGCCAGCCCTTGTCGGCGTAGAGCTTGAGGACTTTCTTCAGGACGTTGCGCGGCGACAGCTCGATGGGGTTGCCGTGCTTGTCGAAGGTGTCGTGGATGACGATGGCGGTCGGTTCGATCGCCCAAGGGATCTGGTACACCGCTGCCGGGTCAGGGCGGCAGATCATGTCGATGTCGGCTGGATCGAGCAGGCCGTAGTAGATGTCGTCATCGACGAAGTCGCCGGTGACGGTCTGCAGCAGCACACTCTCGGGCAGGCGCATGCCACGCTCGTTGAGGAACTTGTTGGTCGGGGCGATCTTGCCGCGGGCAATGCCGGTCAGGTCACTGACCACGCATTCGACTTCGGTGATCCGGTGTTCTTTCAGCCAGGCGGACAGCTGATCGAAGGGGGCGTTCATACAGACCTCTTGGTTGGGTTTTGGTGGTGGGCATGTGCAGCGCGTGAAGGCCGTCGACCTCCAGGAGGTATTACAAACCTTTTCACGGCGCCACTTCCCACAGGTCACGCTGAGGACTATCTTGGGCGCTGCCCCTCGGGGTGATCTATCCGTTTTCTCCGTCAATCAATGCACCAAAAGAGTGCATATAGGACGTCGCGTGAA
The DNA here is from genome assembly GCF_001320965.1 of Pseudomonas sp. NBRC 111143. Classification (NCBI taxonomy): domain Bacteria; kingdom Pseudomonadati; phylum Pseudomonadota; class Gammaproteobacteria; order Pseudomonadales; family Pseudomonadaceae; genus Pseudomonas; species Pseudomonas sp. NBRC 111143. The sequence goes on from NZ_BCBT01000004.1 coordinate 61,985, forward strand.
TACGCAAACCGCCTTGCAGGTCCAGGCTTTCAACACCACCGATGTCACCGAGCAGGTGCGTGCCACCCCTGGCTGGCAGCAGCAGTACCGGCAGATGTCACCCGGGCATTTCAGCGGCCAGCTGCGCTGCCTGGGGCTCGATGGCGTCGAGGTGTACGAAGAGCGCCTGAATACCCGAGTCGAGCAGTTCTTCCGCGCCCCGAGCGGCTCGCTGACCTTTTGCTTCGACCAGGTCGAGAACAGCCTGTACCTGCTCAATGAACAAAGCCGCAACATCTGGATAACCCCGGAGAACTACCAGGAAGTGGCGGTAGTGTTCGACCAGCCGTTCCTGCAGCGGCACGGCCTGGATCTGGAGCGTTTGCAGGGGCTGTTCATGGTGCCGCTGGGCAGCGGCCAGAATGCGCTGTTCGGCAGCTGGCTGAGCGCGACCCTGACACGTCTGGCGCAGGCTGACTGCCCACTCGAAGGGCAGGCCTTGGCCGAGCAACTGCTCGATGACTGCCTGTTCATCCTCGACAACGCCTGCCAGCGCCTGCAAGGCCAGGCACTGGGCAAGCGCGGTGAAGAGCGGGCGATCATGCAGCGGGTCAGCGAATGGGCGGCGGACTGCCCGGAAGAGACGCTCAATCTCATGGAGCTGGCGCAGGTGGCCGGGGTGTCGTTGCGTCAATTGCAGGAGGCCTTCAAGGCCTTTACCGGCATGCCCCCGGCGCATTGGTTGCGTCTGCGCCGACTCAACGGTGCGCGCCGCGACCTGCTGCGCCGCGCCAGCGACGTGACGGTAGCGGAAGTGGCGATGCGTTGGTCATTCTGGCACCTGGGGCGGTTTTCCGAGAGCTATCGCCAGTTGTTCCGCGAATTGCCGAGCGAGACGCTCAAGCGCGGGCGCTGAAGGCGCATCTGCGAGGGGTTGGCTGTCAGATGAAGACCAGTTCAAAAGGCTGCAGCAGACATTCCAGCAGCTGTTGCGGCACCACGGGCGGCGTGTCCGCATCCGCCTCCATCTGACTGACATGGGCAGCGATGGCCTGGCGCTTGCGCGCGAGGCTCGCTTCGTCGAGCTGGATACGACGCGCGCGTTGCCAAGGTAGCCGAGGATCGTCCGGCGTCGACCAGCGCCACGCCCATATCGGCGCTTCGGCCAGCGTTGCACCACGCGCCTGGGCAGCCTGTGCGCAGGCACGGCCCACCGCGTCATGGTCGCAATGACCGTCGTGGCGCCAGGGACACATCAATAGATCGCCGGGTTGCAGTAACTGGTTCAGGTAATTGACCAGGAAGGCCTCGTCCCGGGGCAAGGCGCCGTCCTTGAGGTTCAGCCGTCGCCAATCCAGATCGCCGACCCGCAGATCGAGCTGCTGCAAGGCATGGCGGCTCTCCAGTGGGCGCTGGTGGCGCAGGCGCCGTTCAGTCCATTGTGCCGAGCCTGGGTGGCTGCCTTCGCCATCGGTGGCAGAGATCAGCACGAGGTCCTGCTCGCGGCCATGGAAGTAACTCAGTAATCCGCCCGCCATGAGCACCTCGTCATCCGGATGCGGCGCTACCAACACCAGGCGCCGGCCCGGCGGGCACAGTTGTTCGGGGGTGATCCAGGCGGCCCGGGCCAGGTGCGCGGATTTCTGCCATTCGCTCCAAGGGGTTCCCGCGTCAGCCTGGATCATGTGCTCGTTCATCGTTGCCAAGCTCCTGCTGTCAGTCGAACTCAAACCAATCCTGGCGCTGGTAATGCTGCGGCGGCTTGGTCATGGCGGGTTTCGGGACGACTCCCGGGTCTCTGAAGAATTGAGGGAGTAGGTGAGGGAGAGTTCAAAAAAGCTGGCGAGGACGGGGGAGTGGATTTAGCCGCGAACAAGACATTGCTGCGAACGACAACGGCTCAAATCCTTACATCGAAAACATTACGCTCACCGTAACGATCAACCACCGTGCTTGATTGATGCCTCCCACCCCCCAGGCCTAAGGTGACCCCACGACAGCGAACCCGTGGAGTCACCAATGACCACAACGAAGAATCCACCGCCGCAATGGTCGAGAAGGCGCGCCGAAAAGCAGCGTCGTCTCGAGCGGGTGAGTCACCTCGCCGATGGCGTGGTACTGCCCACCGAGCGGATCGTCGAGGCCCTCGAACTGCTGATCGCCCCGGGTGATCGAGTGGTGCTCGAAGGCAACAACCAGAAGCAGGCGGACTTTCTTTCGCGCTCGCTGGCCAAGGCCGACCCTGGCCGTCTCCACGACCTGCACCTGATCATGCCCAGCGTCAGCCGCGCCGAGCACCTGGACCTGTTCGAACGCGGCATCGCCCGCAAGCTCGACTTCTCCTTCGCCGGCCCCCAGAGCCAGCGCATCGGCCAGTTGCTCGAAGACGGCCTGCTCGAAGTCGGCGCCATCCACACCTACATCGAGCTCTACTCGCGCCTGCTGGTGGACCTGATCCCCAACGTCACGCTGGTCGCAGGCTTCACTGCCGACCGCGATGGCAACCTCTACACCGGCCCCAGCACCGAGGACACTCCGGCGCTGGTCGAGCCCACCGCGTTCAGCGATGGCATCGTCATCGCTCAGGTCAACCAGTTGGTTGACCGTGTCGACGACCTGCCCAGGGTGGACATTCCTGCCTCGTGGATCGACTTCGTGGTAGTCGCCGACCAGCCGTTCTACATCGAACCGTTGTTCACCCGCGACCCGCGCCATATCAAGCCGGTGCATGTGCTGATGGCGATGATGGCGATCCGCGGCATCTATGAAAAACACCAGGTGCAGTCGCTCAACCACGGCATCGGCTTCAATACCGCCGCCATCGAGCTGATCCTGCCGACCTACGGCGAGTCGCTGGGGCTCAAGGGCAAGATCTGCCGCAACTGGACCCTCAACCCTCACCCGACGCTGATCCCGGCCATCGAGACCGGCTGGGTACAGAGCGTGCACTGCTTCGGCACCGAGCTGGGCATGGAAGACTACATCGCCCAGCGTCCGGACGTGTTCTTCACCGGGCGCGACGGTTCGATGCGCTCCAACCGGCTGATGTGCCAGCTGGCAGGGCAGTACGCGGTGGACCTGTTCATCGGCGCCACCTTGCAGGTCGATGGCGACGGGCATTCTTCGACGGTCACCCGTGGCCGCCTGGCCGGTTTCGGCGGGGCACCGAACATGGGCCACGATCCACGCGGGCGACGCCACGCGACGCCGGCCTGGCTGGACATGACCGTGCCCGACACCCTGCTCGAGCGCGGGCGCAAGCTGGTGGTGCAGATGGTCGAGACCTACCAGGAGGGCGGTAAACCTACCTTCGTCGAAACCCTGGATGCGGTCGAGGTGGCGAAGAAGGCCGGCATGCCGCTGGCGCCGGTGATGATCTACGGCGATGACGTCACCCACCTGCTCACCGAAGAGGGCATCGCCTACCTGTACAAGGCGCGCAGCCTGCAGGAACGCCAGCAGATGATCGCGGCGGTGGCCGGGGTCACCGCCATTGGCCTGCGCCATGACCCCAAGGATACCGAGCGCCTGCGCCGCGAAGGGTTGGTGGCCTTGCCCGAAGACCTGGGCATCCGCCGTACCGACGCCACCCGTGAGTTGCTCGCCGCACGCAGCATCGCCGACCTCGTGGAGTGGTCCGGTGGCCTGTACAACCCGCCCGCACGCTTCAGGAGCTGGTGATGAAAGCACTTTGCCTACAGCCCCTGGCCTTGCCCGACCAATTGGCGGACCTGGCCGTCGAAGCCCTGATCGATGAGGCCGACCTCTCGCCCAAGCCTGGGCTGGTGGACCGGCGCGGCAGCGGCGCCCATGGCGACATGAACCTGGCCTTGATGCACGCCTCGGCGCTGTCGCTGTGGCCGTGCCTGCGACAGATGGCCGAAGCGGCGCAACGCCATGGCGAGATCGCTGCGCCGCTGCGCGCCGAGCTGGGACGCCTTGGGCGCGAAGGCGAGGCGACAATGCTCGCCACCACAGCCGGAGTGAATACCCACCGTGGTGCTATCTGGGCGCTGGGGCTGCTGGTTGCGGCGCGGGCGCTGAGCCCGCTGAGCAGCGACCCGCATACCCTTGCCGCACGTGCCGGGCGCCTTGCGCTGATCGATGATCCTGCCGCCCCCGCACAGGACAGTCACGGCATCCAGGTGCGCCGCCGCTATGGCGCAGGTGGTGCGCGCGAGCAGGCCCAGCAAGGCTTTCCGGCGATCACCGGTCACGCTCTGCCGCAACTCTGGCGCAGCCGCGCCGCTGGCGCCAGCGAGACCCATGCACGCCTGGATGCGCTGCTGGCGATCATGGCTTCGCTGAGCGACACCTGCGTGCTGTGGCGTGCCGGTCAGCAAGGCCTGGATGCCCTGCAGCAAGGGGCCCGTGCTGTGCTCGATGCAGGCGGCAGCGCGAGCTTGGCGGGTCGCCGTCAACTGCGCGCCCTGGATGCGCGCCTGCTGCAACTCAATGCCTCTCCAGGCGGTGCTGCCGATCTGCTGGCCGCCTGCCTGTTCCTCGACAAAGCCGGGAGCCTGTGACATGGAAACCCTGAACTTTCAATTCCCCGCTGCGCAACCCGGCCGTGGCCGTGCCCTGGTCGGCTGCGTCAGCTCCGGCGACCTGGAGGTGCTGATCGAGCCCGGCCAGGCCGGCAGCCTCGATATCCAGGTCGTGACCTCGGTCAACGGCAGCCAGGCACGCTGGAGCCAGCTGTTCCAGCGCCTGTTCGACGGCCGCAGCTTGCCCGCGCTGAAGATCGACATCCATGATTTCGGCGCCACGCCCGGCGTGGTGCGCCTGCGCCTGGAACAAGGCTTCGAGGAGATCGGCCATGACTGATAACGAACGCCTGTTGCACAGCCGCAGTTTCGTCGAACTGGGGGCCCGCCAGCGTGCCAGGGCCTTGCTCGATGCGGGCAGTTTCCGCGAGTTGCTTGGCCCCTTCGACCGCCTGATGTCGCCCTGGCTGCCACGCCAAGGCATCGTGCCGCAGGCCGATGACGGCGTGGTCATCGCCAAGGGCACGCTTGACGGCCGTCCCGCCGTGGTCGCAGCCATCGAAGGCGGGTTCCAGGGCGGCAGCATGGGCGAGGTGGGGGGCGCGAAGATCGCCGGCGCCTTGGAACTGGCCGCCGAAGACAACCGTAACGGCATCCCCACCTGCGCCGTGCTGTTGCTGGAGACCGGGGGCGTGCGCCTGCAGGAGGCCAACCTGGGCCTGGCGGCGATTGCCGAGATCCAGGCCGCGATCGTCGAACTGCGTGCCTACCAACCGGTCATCGGCGTGATCGCAGGCTCAGTCGGCTGCTTCGGCGGCATGTCTATTGCCGCCGGGCTGTGCAGCCATCTGCTGGTAACCCGCGAAGCACGCCTGGGCCTCAATGGCCCACAGGTGATCGAGCAGGAAGCGGGGATCGGTGAGTACGACTCGCGTGACCGGCCTTTCATCTGGAGCCTTACCGGTGGCGAGCAGCGCCACGCCAGCGGCTTGGCGGACGGCTACGTCGCCGATGACGTCGAGGCTGTTCGCAGCCAGTTGCTGGCGTTGCTGGACGCACCTTCTGCGCAGCGTGCCAGCCGCCATCAGTGGTTTCTCGAGCGCCTGGCGCAACTGGGCGATGACTGCCCGCAACTCGATGCCGCCGCCGTGCGTGCCCTGTATCAAGGAGATGCCTGATGAACCGTGCCCAGAACTGGTTGCAGGGCCTTGCCAGCGGCGAGTCGCTGCCAGGCTTCCCGGCCTCGGTGCAGGTGGTCGATGGCGAGCTGGACAATCGCCTGGCGCGCTTTATCGCCGTGGTGCCCGATGCGCGCAATCCCTTTGTACGCGCCCGTAGCGGCGAGGTTGGCCTGCTTGAAGGCTGGGGCCTGGCCAAGGCGGTCGCCGAGGCGGTGGAGGCCGACCGCGACAGTGAGAAACGCGTGCTGGTTGCGCTGATCGATGTACCCAGCCAGGCCTACGGGCGGCGTGAGGAAGCGCTGGGTATCCACCAGGCCCTGGCCGGTGCGGTGGAAGCGTATGCCCAGGCGCGCCTGGCCGGGCATCCGGTGATCGGGCTGCTGGTGGGCAAGGCGATGTCCGGGGCGTTTCTTGCCCACGGCTACCAGGCGCAGCGCCTGATCGCGCTGGATGACAGTGGCGTCATGGTGCATGCGATGGGCAAGGCGGCAGCGGCGCGGATCACCCTCCGCAGTGTCGAGGACCTGGAAGCCTTGGCCGCCGAAGTGCCACCGATGGCCTACGACCTGAAAAGCTACGCCTCACTGGGGCTGCTGCACACGCGTCTTGCCGTGGATAACGCGCAGGTGCCGACCGCCCGGGATCTGGCACAGGTCCGTGCCAGCCTGATCAATGCCGTGCGCGACATTGGCGATACCACCGACCTGCGTAGTCGCCTGAACGGCGAGCATCGCAGCGCCTCCCGCGAGGTGCGTCAGCGCCTGCGCAGCCAATGGCAGGAGGCCTGAGATGTACGCCCCGCGCCCACATGACCTGCTCTGGGGCATGACTCCGGCCATGCTGCCTGCCGATGCGCCTGCCTGGGTGCACTCGGTGCTGGCAGCCGGCGAGCCGGTGGTAGTGCGCCGGGCGCTGGTGGCACCGGACCAGGTGGCGGTCGGGGTACGCGGCAGAGGGCGCGAGCAGCGTTTTGCCTGGCAGATGCGCCTGCTGGACATCGAGCGCTGGGTTAGCCCCGAAGCGCTGCGCGGGGAGGGCGAGTTGTCGTCGCCAGCCTTGCGTGCGTTATCGCAGGTCAGCGCTTGGTTGAACGATCGCGAGTGGCTGTGGGGACCTACCGGCAGCACGGGTTTCCAGCTCGCGACGGGGATCGAGGTGCTGCACGCTGGCAGCGATCTTGATCTGCTGCTGCGCGCCCCTGTGTCGATACCTCGTGAGCAGGCCGCTGGACTGCTGAAACAGTTGGAAGGCGCGGCCTGTCGCGTCGATGCGCAACTGGAAACGCCCCAGGGCGCGGTTGCCTTGCGCGAATGGGCCAGCGGGGCGCGTCGGGTGCTGCTCAAGTCGGCGGCTGGCGTGCGTCTGGTGAGTGATCCATGGCAACTGCAGGAGGATGCGGCATGAGCAGCCTGTTCGCGTTCCCTGGGCAGGGCGCCCAGCAGGTGGGGATGCTTCATTGCCTGCCGGAGGGCAGTTCGGATCTGCTCGAAGCGGCCAGCGAGGCGCTGGGCGAGCAGGTGCTGACGCTCGACAGCGCCGAGGCGTTGCGCCATACCCGCGCCGTGCAGCTGTGCCTGCTGTTGACCGGCGTGGCATGGGCGCGTTGGCTGATGCGACGCAGCCCGGCGCCGGAGTATGTGGCCGGGCTGTCGATCGGTGCCTATGCCGCGGCGGTCACCGCCGATGCGCTGGCACTGGAGGACGCCGTACGCCTGGTGTCGCTGCGCGGCGAGCTGATGCAGCAGGCCTATCCGACAGGTTACGGCATGACGGCCTTGAGCGGCCTGGACCTGCCCAGTGTCGAGCGTTTGCTGGAGGCGGTCGGGGGTGAGGTGTACCTCGCCAACCTCAACAGCGACAACCAGATCGTCATCGCCGGCAGCGATGCAGCGATGACAGCGGTCGCCGCGCGCGCACGCAGCCTGGGGCAGGGCGTGGCCCGGCGCCTGGCGGTCAGCGTGCCGTCGCATTGCCCTCTGTTGGCGGCGCCTGCGGCTACCCTGGCCGCAGCGTTCTGCGAAGTGCAATTGCGTCGCCCACGCATCACCTACCTCAGCGGCAGCACGGCACGACCGATTTTCGATCCGGCACGCCTGCGCGGCGACCTGGCCGGCAACATGGCTCGCATCGTCGACTGGCGCGCGACCCTGCGCGGCGCCTGGGAGCGCGGTGTGCGCCTGCACCTCGAATTGCCGCCGGGCAGCGTACTCACGGGTCTTGCCAGGCGAGTCTTCGAGCCTGGAAAGGTGCTGAGCGTGGAGTCCACCCGTGCCGACAGCATCGATGCACTGTTGCGTCAGGAGGTGGCCGACAACCGATGACCGCGCTGTAGCTCGAAGGACAACAACAAACAACTTCGATACAACCTGAGGACAACAACAATGATCATCTATGGTGTGGCTCTGCTGGCGGTGTGCACGCTGGCCGGCGTTATCGTCGGCGACTTCCTGGGCGTGCTGCTGGGCGTCAAATCCAATGTGGGCGGGGTCGGCATCGCCATGATCCTGCTGATCTGTGCGCGGCTGTACATGCACCGCAAGGGTGGCATGAGCAAAGAGTGCGAGTTCGGTGTCGGTTTCTGGGGCGCGATGTACATCCCGGTGGTGGTGGCCATGGCCGCCCAGCAGAATGTGGTCACTGCCCTGCACGGCGGGCCTGTGGCCGTGGTGGCCGCGGTCGGTGCGGTGCTGGTGTGCGGCGCGACCATCGCGCTGATCAGCCGCAGTCATCGCGGCGAGCCGCTGCCGGCGCTCGATGCGACACCGCCAGCCTCGGTGCAGCCTGCAGCTGCGGGAGGTCGTTGATATGTGGCCACTCATTGAGAAAGCCCTGGAACACAATGACCTGATCACCGCTTTCGCCGTCGTCGGTGCGGTGATGTGGGTATCAGTGATGCTCTCCAAGTACCTCACCTTCGGCCGTGTGCACGGCTCTGCCATCGCCATCGTCATCGGCCTGGTGCTGGCCTGGATCGGCGGCAACTTGACCGGCGGCCAGAAAGGCCTGGCGGACGTGACGCTGTTTTCCGGGATCGGGCTGATGGGGGGAGCGATGCTGCGCGATTTTGCGATCGTCGCCACCGCCTTCGAAGTGCAGGCCACCGAAGCGCGCAAGGCCGGGATGATTGGCGCGGTGGCGCTGTTGCTGGGCACTGTGCTGCCGTTTATCGTCGGTGCGGCGGTGGCCTGGGCCTTTGGTTATCGCGATGCGGTCAGTATCACCACCATCGGCGCGGGCGCTGTGACCTATATCGTCGGACCGGTGACCGGGGCGGCGCTCGGGGCAAGCTCCGATGTGATGGCCTTGTCGATTGCAACAGGCCTGATCAAGGCGATCCTGGTGATGGTGTTCACGCCAGTGTCGGCACGTATGCTGGCCCTGGACAACCCGCGCTCGGCGATGGTGTTCGGCGGCCTGGCCGGGACCGTTTCCGGTGTGACGGCCGGGCTGGCTGCAACGGATCGGCGCTTGGTGCCTTATGGTGCGCTGACCGCCACTTTCCATACCGGGCTGGGGTGCCTGATGGGGCCGTCGATCCTGTATTTCTGTGTACGCGGCCTGGTGGGATGAGGAGGACAGTCGGCCTGGGCTGTCACCCTTCGCGACTGTACATCCTGCATTCAGCCAGTAGCGCCAGCAGGTTCGGCTCGCGCTCGCGGGCCTTGAGAAACACCGCACCGATGTGCTGCTGCAACCGGTAGCGCGGTTGCAGCGCGATCAAGCGCACGCGGTTCTCGTACACCGCGGCGATACGTCCCGGCAGCAGCGCATAGCCCACCCCGGAACTGACCATGCTCAGCAGGGTGAAGATATCGTTGACCTGCATCGCCACTTTCGGTTCGAAGCCGGCCTGCTCGAACACCCGCGCGCCGTCACGGTGGGTGGCGAAACCCTGGGTGAGGGTGATGAAGGTGGAGTCGGCCAGGTCCGCCAGGTCGACTTCGGCCTGCTCGGCGAACGGCGAGTCGGTCGGTACGGCCAGGAAGATATCGTCGGAAAACAGCGCCAGGTGTTCGCAGGCCGGATCGTTGATGCTGTCGTCGAGCGAGACCAGGATGGCGTCCAGTTCATGGTTCTTGAGACGGTGCAGCAAGTCGACGTTCGAGCCGAGCGTGAGGTCGATGTTCAGCTCGCTGCGGCGCAGCTTCAGGCCCATGACCAGCTTGGGCACGGTCTTGACCGTGAGCGAGTACAGCGCCCCGAGGCGAAAGCGTTCGGCATAGAAACCTGCGGCCTCGCGGGTCTGGCGCACCATCTGCTCGGCGTCCTGCAGCAGTTGTCGGGCCTTTTTCTCTAGCACATAGGCGCTTTCCAGCGGGATCAGCTGGCGGCCTTCGTGCTTGAACAGCGGGCAGCGCAGGGCGTTTTCCAGCGAGTGGATCGCCCGGTGCACGCTGACCGCGCTGGTCGACAGTTCGCTGGCGGCACGGCCCAGGTTGCCGCTGCGCATGAAGGCGAGAAAGGTCTCGAGCTTCTTCAGGGTCAGTTCTTCGTCGATCAGCATGCACAGGCGCTCGCGGGCGGTCGGAGCGTCGATGATGCCACAGCACGGCGCGGCCCAGGCAGCCTTGCACAGGGGCGCGCCGCCGTCCGTGTCCACCGGCAAGCGCGGGGCTGGGTGTTGCGGGGGAACTTTGCCGGGCCAGACGATTCCACCGAATGCCGGACCTTCTGCAGCGGCTGCACGCTGCCTCCGGTATCGCCAGCCCGACCGACTGAACCATCGTCTTCGATGGACGACCCTGGAGGTATGCATGGCCCGACATATCATTCACTTCACCGGCCCGATCAATTCCTCGACCTGTGGCAACCTGATCAGTACCTGTTCACGTGCCGTGCAGCAGGGCGCCGAGGTGTTGCAGATCAACATCGCCACCATGGGCGGCGAGTGCAGCTATGGCTTCACGCTGTACAACTTCCTGCTTGGCCAACCGGTGCCGGTGCACACCCATAACCTCGGCACCGTCGAGTCGATGGGCAATATCCTGTTTCTTGCCGGCAGCCATCGTACGGCTTGCCAGTACAGCAAGTTCCTCTTTCACCCGTTCCACTGGACCCTGCACGGCTCGGTGGACCACTCGCGCATGGCCGAGTACGCCATGAGCCTGGACTACGACCTGCGTCTGTATGCCGAGATCGTCGCCGAACGTACGCAAGGCTCGGCCGAAGACCTGGATGTGGTGCGCTACCTGATGGCCTATCCACGCATCCTGGGGCCACGTGAGGCCCTGGCCAGCGGAATGATCCATGCGATCGATGAACTGCCGGTGGCGGCCGATGTGGTGCAGTGGAGCGTGCATGCCTGAAGCCTGCGCTGGAGGGCGGCCAAGAGGTTGGTGCGCAAGCGTTCGCTATCGCCGCCTTTTAGCGCCGCCGGTCAGTCCGTCTGCAATGTGATGGAGCAGATGGTCGCACATCCGCTCGGAACTCTTGTGGGGCGCGTATTCGTGCCTTACGCCACAGACCCGTAAAGGAGAAATGACATGGCACACGACCAGGATCGCCCAAGCCAACGTGGTGGCACCAAGGAAACCAACCCTGGCAACTTCGCCAACGACCGCGAGCGGGCTTCCCGTGCAGGCCACAAGGGCGGCAAGAATTCGGGGGGCAACTTCGCCAATGATCGAGCTCGTGCTTCCGAAGCCGGGCGCCGGGGTGGCCAGAACAGCCACGGCGGTGGTCGCAGTCAATGAGCAAGCGGCTGCTCAGCTGCAGACGGTGCAGCCTTGGCAGGGTTTTTCAGCGGGTTCGATAATCTTTTGAATCTTCACGGAAAACCCTGATCAATCAGTAGTCATCCATGGAGAAGAGGAGGCCCGTGATGCCAGCCCCACAGTTGTACATCATCGAATACACGCTGCACGACGAGGCGCGCAGCTTCATCATTCGATCGGAGCGAATGGACAATGCCGAGGCTTGGCATTGGGCCAGTTGTGATGCAGGGGTCGGGATCATTCCGAAGTTCGGACGAGAGAAGATCAAGAAGGTGAGTCGACCCATGGCCGAGCGTTATGGGGTGACCGGGGTGAGCTGGCGGTTGTCTGGGAGCAAGCCTGCACCTGCTCAAGGCGAACGCAAACCCGATCACGCAGCGGGATAACGGCTTCGCAGCTGAACCTGCTTTCACAAAGTTATCACCTGCAGGCGCGGTCAAGTCCGCGCCTGCATAGCTCCGGTATCAAGCCAGGCGCAACGCGGGGTAGTCCGTGTAGCCTTCGGCGCCATTGGCGTAATCGAACTGTGCGCGGTGCTCGTTCAAAGGCGCTTGCTGCTGCAGGCGTTCCACCAGATCCGGGTTGGCGATATAGCTGCGCCCGAAGGCCACCGCATCGATCAGCCCTCGCGCAATCAGCGCCTCGGCTTTTTCCGGGGTGTAGCCGCCAGCCGCTACGATCACCCCCGGATACACGGCGCGAATCGCCTCGCGGAATTCGTCACGCAGCGGCTTGCCACCGGCCCAATCCGGCTCCGAGAGATGCAGGTAAGCCAGGTTGCGCTTGGCCAGTTCTTCGATCAGGTACAGCGCTGCGGCTTCCTGATCCTCACCGTTGTCGACCCCATTGAACGGCCCCAGCGGGAAAATGCGGATCGCCACGCGGTCGGCGCTCCAGGCGGCGATGGCGGCGTCCACCGCTTCCAGCACGATCCGTGCGCGATTCTCGACGCTGCCGCCGTAGCGGTCTTCACGCACGTTGGCGCTGGGCGAGAGGAACTGGTGCAGCAGGTAACCATGGGCGGCGTGCAGTTCGATCAGGTCGAAGCCCGCGTGCTGCGCATTGTGGGCGGCCTGGCCGAAGTCAGCGACGATGTCGGCGATTTCGGCTTCGCTCAAGGCCCGCGGCGCGGAGGTTTCGACGCGAATGACATTGCCCTGTGCGTCGCGCAGCGAGGTGCGGGCATCCGCGGGCAATGCCGACGGCGCGACCGGCGCGGCTTGGCCGGGCTGTAGCGAGGTGTGGGAAATACGTCCGGTATGCCAGACCTGTACCGCGCTGTGCCCACCTGCTGCATGGATGCGTTCGTTGACCAGGCGCCAACCGGCGATCTGCTCGTCGGTGTGGATACCGGGTGATCCCGAATAGCCTTTGGCCTGGAAGGAAATCTGCGTCGCTTCGCTGATGATCAACCCGGCACTGGCACGCTGGCTGTAGTACTCGGCCATCAGCGGCGTGGGTACATCGCCCGGTTCCAGGCTGCGCAGGCGTGTCAGGGGCGCCATGAAAACGCGGTTTGGCAGGGTGAGGGGGCCGACTTGAACGGGGCGGAACAGGTGCTCGAGTGTCATTGAAGCCTCTGGGTGCAGTAAATACGATGGGCTGCACCATACCTGTCCCATTGGGGAAAGGGGGGACCGGTATCCCCGCTTGTCGCTCCCCAATGGCCTGCAATAGAGCGTTTCGGGCGTATCCAGTAGCAGAAGTCGCCTATCCGGGAGGCTATCTGTAGTACCTGAGCCGCCGACGAGTGTCGACGGCGTCACGGGCGATCATCGATTTCGTTCGGGAGGAACGGCGGCGCACTTCAGCGCGCCAAGCGTCCGCTGACAAAGTGCGCGACGTCATTGAACCCCGGCGTCGAGGCATGCCCCGGTGTTACCAGCGAGTCGATGAAGGCTTCGTCCTCGGCGGTGATGTTGACCTCCAGCGCGCCGGCGTAGGTTTCCCACTGCGCTTCGGTACGCGGCCCGACGATGGCCGAACTGACCAACTGGTTGTTGAGCACCCAGGCGATGGCGAATTCGACGATACCTACGCCCTTGGCGTCGGTGTAGGCGTGGATCTTCTGGGCGATGGCCAGCGATTCCTGACGCCACTCCACCTCCATGATCCGCTTGTCCTGGCGCCCGGCGCGGCTGCCGGCGTCAGGGGTCGAGCCTGGCGCGTACTTGCCGCTGAGCACGCCACGGGCCAGGGGGCTGAACGGCACCACGCCCAGCCCGTGGTAGGCCGCGGCGGTCAGTTGCTCGGGCTCGGCCTGGCGGTTGACGATGTTGTACAGCGGCTGGCTCACCACAGGCTTGGGCACCCCGAGGCGTTCGGCCAGGTTGCAGATCTCGGCGATGCGCCAGCCGCGGAAGTTGGACACGCCCCAATAGCGGATCTTGCCTTGCTGCAGCAGATCACCGATGGCTCGCACGGTCTCTTCCAGCGGTACCTTGTGGTCTTCGCGGTGCAAGTAGTAGATGTCCAGGTAGTCGGTGTCCATGCGCGTCAGTGTTGCCTCCAGCGCATTGAACAGGTGCTTGCGTGACAGCCCGCTGCGGTTGGGCAGGCCGTCTGCCGGACCGTAGCCGGCCTTGGAGGCAACGATCCAGTCCTGGCGATGGCGTGCCACCGCTTCGCCGACGATCTCCTCGGAGCGCCCGGCGTTGTAGACATCGGCGGTGTCGATGAAGTTGATGCCCTGGTCCCAGGCGCGGTCGATGATGCGCAGCGAAGCCTCGGTATCGGTCTGTTCGCCGAACATCATGCTGCCCAGGGTCAGGGCTGAGACTTGCAGGCCGGAGCGGCCGAGAGGGCGGTAGCGCATGCTGGAGGTCCTTGCGTCGAAGAAGATGGTTGGACCGTTTTACACACAAGCACCGGGCTTTGAAAGGGCGGAGGATAGGGTTAGCTACGCTGTGCCGGTGCAAGGGCAAAGAGAATTTCTGGCCGAGCGCAATCCTTGTGCTACTACTTGATATCGACACGCGCGATTGCAGATGGACGGTCGCAGAGGCAGGGAATTCGCCAGCGCTGATGTCTTGCCAGCCCCCGCTATAGCCGTCTTCCTGCTGCGCGTGAATGAATCCGAGCTGTTTCATCACCACAAGGAAGGCTACACATGACCGAAGTCACCCTGATCGAAACCGTGAGCGCCGATTCCCTGACCAAGCTGCTGCAGGATGCCGGCTGCCGGGTCAATCGTAGCGAGCAGAATGCTGTCGTGCAGCTGCTCAGCGCCAGCCAGGGCGTGGGTTACGCAGTACGGTTCGGCAATCGAGCCAAGGACCAGGAGGGCGAGTTCCTCGACTTTACCTTCAGTTGCGCGTTGCGCATCCAGGGCGAGCTGCCGGTCGGGCTGGCCGAGCGCTGGAACGCCAGCCGTCGTTTCGCCCGGCTGTCGGTGCAGGGCGAGTTCCTGGTGATGGAAAAGGACGTGGTGGTGGCCGATGGCGTCAGCGAGAAGCATCTGCTGGGTAGTCTGGTGCTGTGGGATCGCCTGCTGCAGGAGTTCATCGTCTACCTGCGCGACTACAGCCGCAATGTCGCCGACCAGACCGAACAGGTGGCCGGCGCGGCGACTGCTTCGTGACTTCCCGTACCTTCTGGGCCGGCGCGGGTGCGCTGGCCGTCATTGCCGTGGCTGTCGCCTTGGTGCTGCGTCCAGGGGACGAGCCGGTCGCCGCAGCGCGCCCGGCGGCGACCGAGGTCAAAGGGCCGGTGTTGGCCAGCCTGGGCGAACAGAAGGTCGGCAGCGACGAGCTGAAGACGCTGCTGGCGCAGTTACCGGAGCCGACCCGCGAGCACCTGCGTGGCGATCGTCCGGCACTGGAGGCATGGATTCGCGCACGCCTGGCAGAAAAGGCGCTGTATCGCCAGGCCGAAGCCAAGGGTTGGCCGCAGCGTCCAGATGTCGAGGCGCAGACCCGTGCGGTGAGCGAACAGATCGTATTGCGCGACTACCTCGCTTCGGTCACGCAAGTGCCTGACGATTACCCGAGCCAGGCAGAGCTTGAGCAGGCGTACCAAGCCAACAAGGACGAACTGCGCCTGCCGGTACGCTATCGCTTGAGCCAGATTTTCCTGCGGGTTGAAAATCCCAAGGACGACGAGGCAGTGGTCAAGCAGGCCCAGGCCCTGGCCAAGCAGGCACGCGACGGCAATTTCGCCACGCTCGCCCGCGAGCACTCCCAGGACACCGGCACTGCCGCCCAAGGCGGCGACAGCGGGCTGCAGGCGCTCGACCAGTTGCTACCTGAAGTGCGCGAGGTGGTGACGCGGCTCAAGGTCGACGGAGTGAGTGAACCGGTGCGCACGGCGGCGGGCCTGCACATCATCAAGTTGGTCGAACAGCAACCGGCGCGGGCGGCGACCCTGGAGGAGGTGACACCGCAACTGACCCAACTGCTCAGGGCACAACGCCAGGAGCAACTGGTGCGCAATTACGTCAACGGCATGTTCGATTCGGCGACCTTGAGTATCGACGGGGCGGCATTGAACCAGGTGCTGGAGGCCAGTCGCTGATGCTCCTTGGATGATCGTGCCGAATCTGCATTCGGTACGGTCACTCAACCTGCCTTGCGCAGGGTCAGGTTGATCCGTCGTTCCCCCATCCGCTCATGCTTGCCCGGCTTGATCGGCAGCACGCCATGAAAGCGCAGGCGATCCTCGCCACCCCATACCATGACATCGCCATGACTGAGCGGCACATGCTGCGGCCGGTCGCTGCGTTGCATGCCGCCGAGCAGAAAGACGGCGGGCAACCCCAGCGAGATCGACACGATAGGCTGGCTGAAATCCTGCTCGTTGCGATCCTGGTGGAGGCTCAGGCGTGTACCGGGCAGGTAGTGGTTGACCAGGCACGCATCCGGCACGAACCCCTCGAAGCCAGCTTGGGAGGCGGCTCGCGCAGCCAGCGTCAGCAGCACCTCGGGCAGCGCCGGCCAGGGCTTGCCGCTCAGCGGATCCAGCGGGCTGTAGCGGTAGCCACGCGCGTCGCTGACCCAGCCCAGGCTGCCGCAATTGCTCAGCGCGACGGCCATGTGCAGCCCGCCGGGCGTCTGCATGTGTCGAAAGGGTGCCGCGCGCAACACTGGGCGCAGGGCATCGAGCAGGGCTTCGACCTCGGGCAGGGCAAAGCCTGGCAGCAGCATGACCTGGCTGGCCAGCGATTGCGGCTGAGAACCGAAGAGGTCGAGGTCTGACTGGATCATGGCGGGCACTGGCGTGGGTAAGCCTGGATTGTATCGCTGTTGATTCGTCCAGCCCATGGCAAATGGTCGGAGGGCGCCCTGAGCGCAGGTTCGGTCGGTCCGAGCAAGCGACCCTGTGCACCCGCGGATCGAAAAAGACGCTGTGGCCGGGCGCTTTCGTCGTGCGAGCGGGCTTGCCCGCAGACACCGGCACAGCCTGCGCCACCCACAGCCGCAGCCCGCTTTACGTACGCGTCAGGCTGACGCACACTGCGCAGAGTTCCGGGGTACAGCTGGAGTAAACGATGGCGCGACAATCACCCATAACAGACGCCCACGACCCGATGCAGCAATCCCGCCAGGTCCGCCTGCACCTGGCCAACGAGGGCGAGCTGCCTTCCGGCATGCTGCGCGAAGAGATCGATGCCTCATGGCGGCGCAGCCACGGCCATGGCCTGGACTGCCTGCAAGGCGAACAGGTCGGCCTTGGCGTCGAGCACGGCCAGAACCTGCAGACCCTGCTCGAGCTCAACCGCACGCTGATTGACGCCGTCACCCCCGAACTCGACTACCTGGTCGAGCGCCAGGGCAAGGGCGGAATCATCATTCTCGGCGATGCCCAGGCCAATGTGCTGGCCATCGAAGGGCAGACCCATGTGCTCAATCGCAATGGCCTGCGCGACCTGCACCCCGGCAGTTGCTGGAGCGAGGCGCTGCGCGGCACCAATGCCATCGGCACCGCCGTGGTCGAAGGGCGGCCCACCCTGATCAACTGCGGTGAACACTACCTCGATCGCCTCAGTCCGTTCTCCTGCACCTCCGTGCCCCTGCGCGATCCACGCGGCGAAGTGATCGGCGTGCTCGACATCACCCGCGAAGGGGTGATGAGCCAGCCGCAGGACAGCCTTTCGACCCTGATGCTTGCCGCCGGCAACATCGAGAGTCGGCTGTTCGGCCTGTACCACCCCGAGCAGTTGGTGCTGGCGTTTCACAGTCGCCCGCAGTACCTGGGCAGTGCCTGGCATGGGCTACTGGCCCTGAGCCTTGATGGTGAGGTGATGGCGGCCAACGAAAATGCCTGCCAGTTGCTCGGGCTGCCACGCCCTGGCTTGATCGGCCGACGTTGCAGCGACTTGCTCGGCGAGCGTTCGCCGGCCTTTCTCAACCGCCTGTTGCAGGGCGGGATGAGCAGTGTGCAGACCGCCAAAGGGGAATTCTTCGTTCGGGTGCTGCAACTGCCGCGCCATGGCAACCTGGGGGCGACCGTCGCGACAAAGCCTGTTGCGGCGGTCAAGTGGTCGGCGCTCGATGCACTGGGCGGTGGCGACAGCCGTCTGGCGCGGGGTTTGCGCATGGCTCGCCAGGGCCTGGTCAACGGGCTGCCGGTGCTGCTGCTGGGCGAAACCGGGACAGGCAAGGAAGTGGTGGCGCGTGCCCTGCACCAAGCCAGCCCGCGCGCGGAGAAGCCGTTCGTTGCAGTCAACTGCGCAGCGATTCCCGAAGGGCTGATCGAGTCCGAGCTGTTCGGCTACCGCGACGGCGCGTTTACCGGCTCGCGCCGCGGCGGCATGGTCGGTCGGCTGATGCAGGCCCATGGCGGTACCTTGTTCCTCGACGAAATTGGCGACATGCCACTGGCCCTGCAGGCCCGGCTGCTGCGCGTGCTGCAGGAGCGCCGTGTGGCACCGCTGGGGGCCGGCGAGGAGCAGGACATCGACGTGGCGATCATCTGCGCCACGCACCGTGATCTCAAGCGGCAGGTAGCCGAACAGCGCTTTCGCGAGGACCTGTACTACCGGGTCAACGGCGTGTCCCTGCGCCTGCCGGCCCTGCGCGAGCGTGATGACCTCGGTGCCCTGATCGACGGGGTGCTGGACAAGCTCGGCGCCCGCGGCGTCACCCTGGATCCGGCATTGACCTCCCTGCTTGAAGGCTTCGACTGGCCGGGCAATATCCGCCAACTGGAGATGGTATTGCGCACCGCGCTGGCCATGCGCGAGACGGGTGAGCAGGTGCTCGGGCTCGATCACCTGACCGATTGCCTGCTCGACGAGTTGTCCAGTGGTACGCCTGCTGCCGGTAGCCTGCGCGAGAATGAACTGGAATTGATTCGTGGCGCCCTGGCGCGCCACCAGGGCAATGTATCGGCCGCCGCCGAGGCGCTGGGCATCAGTCGCGCGACGCTGTACCGCAAGCTCAAGCAGTTGCGCGGATAGACCATGGGCGGAGTGTTCTCGCGCCTGATCGAGTCTGGCGACCCCGTGCTCATGCGCCAGGCCCTGGCCTGGCTGTACGGTTTCGTGCGACCCCAGCGCCGGGCCATCGCCGTGTTGCTGGGGTTGTCGCTGGTCGCTTCGCTGCTGGCCCTGGCCCAGCCCTGGCTGGTCAAGACGCTGATCGACGAGGGCCTGCTGGCACGTGATTACCAGACGCTCTGGCACATGGCGGCGTTGATGATCGGTGCCGGGGTGCTGGGTACCGTGCTGTCGGGGGTCAACCGCTACCTGCATACGCGCTTGTCGGGGCGCATCCTGTTCGCCTTGCGCGATGACCTCTACCGACACTTGCAGCAACTGTCGCCGACGTTCTATGGGCGACGCCGTACGGGCGATATCCTTTCGCGCCTGGACGGTGATGTGGCCGAGATCCAGCGCTTTGCCGTGGATTCGCTGTTCGCGGCCGTCTCCAGCGTCATCGGCCTGCTTGGCGCGGTGGCCTTGATGCTGATGTTGTCGTGGCAACTGTCGTTGTTGCTGGCCTTGCTCGTACCGATCGAAGTGCTGTGGTTGCGTTGGATGCGGCGCAAGGTCGAACGCGAAGTGCGCAGCCTGCGTGAGCGTTCGGCAGACGTGTCGTCGTTCCTGGTCGAGACGCTGCCCGCGATGAAGTTCATCCAGGCCGCCGGGCAACAGGGGCGTGAAGCGGGGCGCCTGGATCAGCTGGGGCAGGGCTACATGAAGCAACTGCTCAAGGTACAGATCACCGAATTCTTCACCCAGGCCGTGCCCGGCACCCTGACCTCGTGGTGCCGCGCCTGTGCCTTTCTGGTAGGCGGCTGGTGGGTAATCCAGGGCACCTGGCAGCTGGGCGCCCTGATCGCCTTCTCGACCTACCTGGGCATGGCCGTGGGGCCGGTGCAGAGCTTGCTTGGCCTGTATGTCGCGGTGCAGCGGATGGCGGTGAGCCTGGGCCGGGTCATGGAGCTCAAGCGCGAACCGGTGGCGGTCAGCGAGCCACAGGTGCCCACGCCGATGCCCGACGGGCCGGGTGAGTTGCGCCTGGAAGGCGTTGGCTTCGCCCATGATGGCCGCCAAGGAGCGGTGCTCGATCAGGTCGATATCATCGTCGCGGCTGGGCTGAAGGTGGCCATCAGCGGAGCCTCGGGGGTGGGCAAGTCGACCCTGATCGACCTGCTGCAGCGTTTTTACGACCCGGATCGTGGGCGTATCCTGCTCGACGGTGTCGACCTGCGCCAACTCGACCTGGCTGCACTGCGCCGTCGCATCGCGGTGGTCAGCCAGGACATCGTACTGTTTCGTGGCACCCTGGCTCAGAACCTCGCCTACAGCACACCTGACGCCAGCCGCAGCGCACTGGAGCAGGTGGTGCGCCTGACCCGCCTGGAGGGCCTGGTGCACAGCCTGCCGATGGGGCTCGATGGCGCCCTCGGCGAGCGCGGCCAGCAGCTGTCCGGCGGGCAGAAACAACGTATCGCCATCGCCCGCGCCTTGCTACAGGATCCGGCGATCCTGGTACTGGACGAAGCCACCTCGGCCGTGGACGAGGCGACCGAACGCGAAGTGATTGCCGCCATCGATCAGTTGTTTGCCGGGCGCACGCGCATTCTCATCAGCCATAGGCCGTCGACCCTCGCCGATGCAGACCTGCATCTGCAGTTGCAGGGCGGCCAGTTGCGGGCTCTGCAGCAGGTACGGGTCGATCATGGCCACTGAATTGCGTTTGGGGGTGATCGACAGCGGCTGCACGTTGTCGCAAATGTCGACAGTGGTGGCCGCGCGGCGCTTCTGGCTGCAAGACGGACTGCTCCAGGAGGGCGAGGCGCAGCCTGATGCCCTTGGCCACGGACGTGCGGTCCTGGAGTGTCTGCGCGAGGGGGCCGGTGATGTACCGGTGCTGGTAGCCCAGGTGTTCAGCGACCAAGGACGGACCAGCGCCTTGCAGGTGGCTGCAGCATTGCTGTGGCTGGTGGAGCAGGGCGCCACTTTGGTCAATCTGAGCCTGGGGCTGCAGCAGGACCGTCCTGTGCTGCGCCAGGCCTGCGCCGCCGCCCAGGCTGCCGGCGTCGTGTTGTGCGCGGCCAGCCCAGCCCATGGCGCTGCGGTGTATCCGGCCAGCTACCCGAACGTGCTGCGCATCACGGGCGACGCCCGTTGCCGCGCAGGCCAGTGGTCATGGCTGGGCACGGCGCAGGCCGACTTCGGCGCGCCGGTGGGGGGGAATGCCCAGGCAGGGGCCAGCCTGGCATGCGCCGCCTTGACCGGGCGGATGTGCGCACTGTTACGCGAGCATCCCGAGCTGCAACCTGCACAGCTATGTGCCTGGCTGCAGGCGCATGCGGCCTTCGTCGGGCCTGAGCGTCGAGGTGTCGATGAGCCGTGACCCGCAGATCCTCGTGCTTGGTGCAGGCCCTGCCGGGGCCGCAACCGCCATAGGCCTGCGCCGCATGGGCTATGCGGTCACGCTGGTGTCGGACTGGCGCCGTTTCGATGCCGTCGAAGGGGTATCGCAGCGGGTGCTGGACGGCCTGCGCCATGCAGGGCTTGGCTTGGCGTTGGGGGTGGCGACGGTTGCTGCCGCGCGCCAGGTGCAATGGAACGGCGAACGGATGCAGATGAATCAGGAATTCCTGCTCGATCGTGCGCGCTTCGATCGAGCGCTGCGCGAGGATCTGCTGTGCGCCGGGGTGAATGTCATTCACGGGCGTGTCCGCGAGCTGACGCAGAACGGGCGATACCAGGCGCAGCTCGACGACGGCCAGGTGTTGCACGGCGATTTTCTGGTCGAAGCCCGTGGTCGCCAGGCGCCCCTGCCTGCCAGCCGCCTGCGCGGTCCGGAAACCGTCAGCCTGCTCAACCTCTGGCAATCGACAGCAGGCGGCGCGCCTGCCTC
The DNA here is from genome assembly GCF_001320965.1 of Pseudomonas sp. NBRC 111143. Taxonomy (NCBI): domain Bacteria; kingdom Pseudomonadati; phylum Pseudomonadota; class Gammaproteobacteria; order Pseudomonadales; family Pseudomonadaceae; genus Pseudomonas; species Pseudomonas sp. NBRC 111143. The sequence continues at coordinate 83,656 of NZ_BCBT01000004.1, forward strand.
TGCAGTGGAAAGCCTCGATGATGGCTGGGCATGGATGGCGCGCCTGGCAGACGGGCGTTGCTACTGGCAGATCACCCTCGATGCCAGCGCGGCCTCGCTGCCGGGCAAGGCCGCCCTGGCTGAGTATTGCGCGACCCGGCGGCGGCAGTCGGCAGGAGTTGCGCAGTTGTTCGATGTCCAGGCGTTGGAGCCCGCTCAGGTGCATGCACGCAGCAGCACGGCGATTCTTGCCGGCGAGTGTGCCGGCGCGGACTGGCTGCGGGTGGGAGATGCGGCGATGGCCGTCGATCCTTTGTCGGGCAATGGGATTTTCCAGTCACTGTCGTCGGCTTTGCAGGCGCCGGTGGTGATCAACACCTTGTTGAGGCGACCGGAGCGGTCGGCGTTGGCGCAACGCTTCCATCAGCAGCGGGTCGAGCAGTTGTTCCTGCGTTTTGCCCGCACAGGGCGGGATTTCTATCGACTGGAACAAAGGCATGCCGACGCGTGGTTCTGGGTACCGCGCCAGAGATGGCCTGATGACCAGGCCATGCACCAGGCCGCAAACTGGCAGGCGGTTCGAGTTGAACGCAGGCCAGTGTTGCGCGAAGGCTGGGTGGACGAGGCCGAGGTGGTGGTGACGGCCGACCAGCCGCTGGGGGTATGGCACCTGCAGGGCATCGAACTGGCGCCGGTTGTACGGGCCCTGCAGGCGGGTTCGGGTCTGGTCGAGGCGCTGGCAGACAAGCCTGAACAGGCACAAGCCATGGTGCGGCGCTGGTTGCTGGAGCAGGGTTATCGCTGAGGGCCGGGTATGCTTTTGCGAGTAACCAAGCGTCTGCACGACGCTTGGCGAAGGCTCAGAAGAAAGTCCCGATCACCAGTTGCAGATAGGTCCCGGTATCCCGACTACCCAGCTGCATGCCGCCATTGTCGGCACTGCGCTCAGGCTTGTAGAAGCCTAGCACCGGGCTGACCAGCAGGTGATCGTTGACCATCCATTCCACATACAGGTCCAGCTCCCGCCCGCCGACGTTGCCCTGGTCGGTGTCCAGCGTGTCGAAATCGAAGTACAGCGCGCCAAGGGTCAGGTTGTCGCGCGGCTTGGCCTTCAAGCCCACATGATGGACCTGGGTGTTGGTATTGAACGGGCCGGCATAATTGGCGGCGACCTCACCCTGGAACCAGGTCCCGTAACCCCGGCTGAGCCCGTAGAACAATGGGTCGAAGTCCTTGGAGAAGCGGCTGTAGCGATAGGTGGCGGTGGGTGTCCATGGCAGCTGCGAGAAGGTCCAGCTGCCTTCCAGGTACCAGGCGTTCTCACGGGTGCCTCGTTGGTCCTGGGTGACATATTCGCCCGCGACTTCCAGGTCCTGGACGCCAAGGCTGCCGCGCCCGCGCAGACTGACGGTGTCCATGCCATCGCGGTGCTCCAGGCCCATGATCTGGGCATAGCGACGGTCCACATCCAGACCGTGAATCCAGCTCAGGCCAACGGTACCCGCGTCGCCGACGTGCTCCAGGTTGGCGACAGCCATGGAACTGTCGGCTTGATAGTGGTTATCGGACTTGAGCCACATCAGGTCGCCACGCCAGCCCTGGCTGCCGCCCAGGCGCAGCACGGCGGTACGGTCGAAGGCCTTGCGCGCCGCCAGGTAGTAGGCGCCGCCGCGATTGAAATTGGCACCGAGGTCGACCTTGCCAAGGTTGACGGGATCGCCCTGGATCAGGAAGCCGTCCCCCAAAGTGACCACCTGGCGGCCGCCGGAAATATCGATGCCGTCGTCACCCAGCAGCGGGAACAGCGTGCCCGAGCGCCAGCCAAGATAAGCATCCTCGACGGCCGTGCGGCGTTCGTCCCCCAGGGTCAGGCCCGCGGCATCGCCGTCACCCCAGGTGGCGGAGCTGAGCAGGCTGAAGGCGCCGTACAGTGAGCCGGTGTCGGCCAAGGTCTGGCTCGCGCTCAGGCCATATTTGACGTAGCCCTCGCGCCAGTTGCTGCTGCCAGGCGTGCGGTTGCCGGCCTGGTTGAAGCTTTCGTCACTGTGAAAGATGCCGAACAAGGCCTCGAGGTTGGCGTTGAATACAGTGCCATCCTGGTTGTAGAGCTCGTGGGCCTGGGTGAGGGGAGTGGCCAGCAGAAGGGCCAGCGTGCAGACGAGCGGATGCCTCATGGTGTGCTCCATGTTTTCTTGTTGTTTTCAGGAAGTCGGCCTCTTTGCCGGCAAAGCTGCGAAGAGGCCGGGACAGCTCAGGTTCAGAGCTTGATCAGTACCGACTTGAGCTCGGTGTAGTAGTCGATCGCCGCGGCACCCATCTCCCGGCCGACGCCCGACTGTTTGTAGCCACCGAAAGGCAGGGCCGGGTCCAGCGCACTGTGGCAGTTGACCCAGACCGAACCGGACTTGATGCGCGGAATCATGCGGTGCACGGCGCCCAGGTCGTTCGACCAGATGCTCGCGCCCAGCCCGTAAGGGTTGTCATTGGCCATGCGCACGACCTCGTCGATATCGTCGAAGGGCATCGCCACCAACACCGGGCCGAAGATTTCTTCCTGGACCAGGCGATGGCGCTGGTCGACATCGACGATCACCGTCGGCTTGACGAAGTAGCCCGGCCCGTAGCGCTCACCGCCGCAGGCGATGGTCGCGCCGAGCTCGCGTCCCAAGGCGATGTAGCTGCTGACCCGATCCTGCTGCTTGGCGGAGATCAGTGGCCCCATCTGCACCGCCGGGTCCAGGCCGCTGCCGAGCTTCATGCCGTTGGCGATGCCGGCGATGTCGGCCACCACATTGTCGAAATGCTTGCGGTGCACATACAGGCGCGACCCTGCACAACACACCTGGCCCTGGTTGAAGAAGATCGCCGTGGCCGCGCCAGCGGCGGCTTCCTGCAGGTTGGCGTCGGGCATGACGATGGTCGGCGACTTGCCGCCCAGCTCCAGGGTGACGCGGGTCATGTTGTCCATCGCGGCCTTGCCGATCAGCTTGCCGACTTCGGTGGAGCCGGTGAAGGTGAGCTTGTCCACGCCCGGATGGCGGCTGAGCGCCGCGCCAGCGTTGAGCCCGGTGCCTGTGACCACGTTGAACACGCCAGCCGGATAACCGGCTTCATCGACCAACTCGGCGAGCTTGAGCGCCGTCAGTGGGGTTTCGTCGGCAGGCTTGAGCACCATGGTGCAGCCGGTGGCCAGCGCCGGCCCGAGTTTCCAGCAGGCAAGCAGCAGCGGGAAGTTCCAGGCGACGATCGCACCGACTACGCCCACTGCTTCGCGGCGGATGAAGCCGTGGAACTGCTCGTCGGGCATCAGCGGCATCGACGCTTCGACGGTGCTGCCCTCGATCTTGGTGGCCCAGCCGGCCATGTAGCGCAGGAAATCGATGGCCAATTGCACGTCCATGACCTGGGCGACGTTGGCGCTCTTGCCATTGTTCAGGCATTCGAGCTCGGCCAGTTCGCGGGCATCACGGGCCATCAGGTCGGCCAGGCGCCACAGCAGGTTCTGCCGTTCGCGAGGTCGCATCCGGCTCCAGGGCGAGTCGTCGAAGGCCTGGCGGGCTGCGCGCACGGCACGGTCGACGTCCTCGCTGTCGGCCGAGGGGACCTCGCCGAGTATTTCGCCGGTGGCCGGGTTGCGAAAGCTCAAAGTGCGGCCACTGGCAGCGTCCTGCCAGTCGGCGCCGATGCGCATCTTCAGCTTGCGCGCGAGGAACGCTTGGGTGGCGGGCAGGATGGGCAGGTCGGAAAACATGGGGCGGTGCCTCTTGTCATTGGAATGTGGCAAGGGCGGCGCAATGGCCGTGCCAAGGTGGGCTTGCGGGCTTAACTCGTTGATCAGGCTGATTTTTGTTCTGACGCACAGGGTGGGTTGCGGGGCTGTGCTGTTGCACATTGAGACGGTGTGAGACGGTGGTGAAACAGGTAGGCCGAGGCGGCCTTTTCGCGGGCAAGCCCGCTCCCACAGGTATTGAATCCTGCACCAACCAGTGGGAGCGGGCTTGCCCGCGAAAAGCCCACCACCGATACCCCTGTCTCAACCTGAAACAACCTGTCGCGAATTGGGACGTTCCGACCCGCCGCCGCTGACCGGGGCAGACCGCTAAAAACAGCTCAAGTCACTGAAAAAACGCCACTTTCAAACACCTGGCACGCTTCCTGTATTGCCACTGTCACATGCACCGGCGGTACCCAAGCGTGCGATAACGATAAGAACAACACCGTGGAGGTCTGATCTTGAAGACGACTCGACTCCGGCAGCAGGCGGGCACATGGGCGCTGGTCGCCGCCGCACTGCTGAGCGCCCAGGCCATGGCGGCCGAACCGGGCCCGGCGATTTTGCAGAACAAGTGCATGGGGTGCCACATCCCCGAGGGCAACGATGCCTACAGTCGGATCAGCCACCAGCGCAAGACCCCTGAAGGCTGGTTGATGAGCATCGCCCGCATGCAGGTGATGCACGGCCTGCAGATCAGCGACGACGAGCGCCGCACCCTGGTCAAGTACCTGGCCGACAAACAGGGTCTGGCGCCGAGCGAGACCGATGGCGTGCGCTATGCCATGGAACGCCGGCTCAATACCGTCGAACACTTCGATACGCAACTGGCCGAAACCTGCGGCCGCTGCCATTCCGGTGCCCGTGTCGCATTGCAGCGGCGCCCTGCGCAGGAATGGGAGCACCTGGTCAACTTCCACCTTGGCCAGTGGCCGTCCCTCGAATACCAGGCCCAGGCACGTGACCGTGACTGGCTGGAAATCGCCCTCAAGCAGGTGGTGCCGGACCTGGCCAAGCGCTTCCCGCTCGATAGCCCCGCCTGGAGCGCGTGGCAGAAGGCCAAGCCCAAGGCTGACGCGTTGCCGGGGCAGTGGGCGTTCAGTGGTCATATGCTTGCCAAAGGCGATGTCCGGGGCGTGATGACGGTCAGTGCCGACCAGGGCGACAGTTTCAAGGTCGAGGTCAAGGGGCAGTACGCCGACGGCACGCCGTTCAACGGCAGCGGCTCGGCGATCCTCTACAACGGCTACGAGTGGCGCGGTAACGTGAGGATCGGCGACAGCAACCTGCGCCAGGTCTTCGCGGCCCTCGATGGCGAGATGAAAGGACGGATGTTCGAAGCCGAGCACGACGAGCGCGGCCTCGATTTCACCGCAGCGAAGGAGGGCAAGGCTCGCCTGCTGGCGGTGCAACCGGCCTTCATCAAGGCCGGGGACGAGCGCGAGATCACCTTGGTGGGCAGCGGCTTGTCCGGCAAACCCGAGCTGGGTGCCGGTGTGCAGGTGACCGAGATTCTGGAACAGACCCCAACCCTGGTTCGGCTCAAGGCCCGCGCCGCAGCCGATGCAGCACCTGGCCAGCGCGAGGTGACGCTGGGCACGCTCAAGGGCGTGAATCTTGCGGTCTACGACAAGGTCGAGGAGGTCAAGGTGGTGCCGGCGTTCTCCATTGCCCGCATCGGCGAGAACGGTGCTTCGGTACCCAAGGTCCAGGGGCGCTTCGAGGCCGAGGCCTGGGGCAAGGACGCCAATGGCCAACCGTTGCGCATCGGTTATCTGCCGGCCACCTGGAAGGTCGAGCCGTTCAACGAGCGCGCCGTCGAGGACGAAGACGTCAAGTTCGCCGGGCAGATGCAGGCCGACGGTGTGTTCGTACCCGGCGGTGCCGGCCCGAACCCGGCGCGCAAGATGATGACCAACAACGCCGGCAACCTGAAAGTCATCGCCACGCTGGCTGACGGTGGACAGACCGGTGAAGGCCACATGATCGTCACCGTCCAGCGCTGGAACAACCCGCCGCTGCCCTGAGGGCAGCAGGCACGGTTTTTCCAACGGATCGATTATCGGGAGATCACCATGGGCGCACTACTGAATCTGGTCGAACGCAACCTGCATGAAGTGCAGGTCGATGCCGACCGCATGCTGTTCCATATCCCCAGCAGTTCGCTGTTCACCGCTGACGCGGTGACTGGCGGCATCATCGACACCCTGCGCCAGCAAGGCTGCTCGGCCGAAGAGCTGATGCAGCGTCTCGGCCAGCAGTTTGCGGGCGACGATATCCAGGACACCCTGCGCGAGTTGATCGCACTGGAGCTGGTCAGCGACGGTTCGCCGCTGACCCCTGAAATCGCCCTCAAGCAGGTCGAGCGCACCGCGCTCAATACGGTGGTGCTCAACGTCAATACGGGCTGCAACCTGAGTTGCACCTATTGCTACAAGGAAGACCTCGACAAACCTTCGGCAGGGCGCAAGATGAGCGCCGCCACCGCCGAGGCTTCGGTGGAGATGCTGCTCAAGGAGTCCCCCGACGAAACCCGCTACAGCGTGGTGTTCTTCGGCGGCGAGCCGCTGTCCAACCGGCCGCTGATCGAGCACATGGTCGGCTATTGCGAGCGACGTTTCGCCGAGGCCGGCAAGCAGGTGGAGTTCATCATGACCACCAACGCCACGCTGCTCACCGAAGAGATCGTCGACTGGCTCAATGCCCATCGCTTCGGGCTGTCGGTGAGCATCGACGGGCCGAAGACCGTGCATGACCGCAACCGTATCACCGTGGGCGGGCAGGGCACCTACGATGTGGTAAGGCGCAAGGCCGACATGCTGCTGTCGCGCTATGACAGCCGCCCGGTCGGCGCCAGGGTGACGCTTACCCGGGGCATTACCGATGTCGAGACCATCTGGAACCACTTGTTCAACGAGCTGGGCTTTGCCGAAGTGGGCTTCGCCCCGGTGACATCGGGCGACATGGCCGACTTCAACCTCACTGGCGAAGAGCTGGTGCAGGTGTTCGCCAACATGAAGGCGTTGGGGCGCCAGTACCTAGAGGCGGCGTTGCAGCACCGCAACATCGGTTTCTCCAACCTGCACCAACTGATCACCGACATCCACGAGGGGCACAAGAAAGCGCTGCCCTGCGGCGCAGGCCTGAAAATGCTGGCGGTCGATCACGAGGGCGAGCTGAACCTGTGCCACCGCTTCACCGGCTCCAGCCTGCCGACCTTCGGCAACGTGCACACGGCGGTCAAGCAGGTCGAGCTCAACGATTTCCTGTCCCAGCGCCTGGACCGCAGCGGCACCGGATGCGACAGCTGCCGCATCCGCAACCTGTGCTCCGGTGGCTGCTATCACGAGAGCTATGCGCGCTACGGCGACCCGCAGCACCCGACCTACCACTACTGCGAACTGATGCGCGACTGGGTCGACTTCGGCATCGAGGTCTACAGCCGCATCATGGCCGCCAACCCGGCCTTCATCGATCGCTACATCACTCCTCGCAAGGCGCACTGACATGAAGCACTTGAAGCCCCTGAACAACAAGGCGCGCATTCTTGAACAGGCTGCCGCCGAAGACCGCGTCGAAGAAGTCATGGCCATGAGCGCAGTGGCCGGTTGTACCGCCACCACCGACCCAGGCTGGGAAGTGGACGCCTTTGGTGGCGTCAGCTCGCTGTGCCAGCCCATGGAGGCTGACCTGTACGGCTGCTCCGACCCTTGCTGGTGGCCGGCCCAGGTGCCCGACATGATGAGCACCTACCAGGATTGGAACGCCCAGGCGAGCAATTCGCAGGACGATTGGCGCAACCTCGGCACCGTATTCCCGAAAGACAAGTGACCGGCCCGACAAGAACGACAAGGGGAAACCGCATGAAACCTGGATTCTGCGCGCAACTGGCGCTGAGCGTCGCCACCTGCGCCGCAACACTGGCCGTGCACGCCACTGACGGCGACGCCGGGCCGGCCCTCAAGCCTGGCCATGAGTACCTGATCGCCACCAACTACCCGAACAACCTGCACGTGGTGGATGTGGCCAGCGATACTCTGTTCAAGAGCTGTCGCCTGCCGGACGCCTTCGGCCCGGGCACGGCGATGATGGCGCCGGACAACCGCACCGCCTACATCCTCAACAATCACTATGCCGATATCTATGGCATCGACCTGGACACCTGCAAGACCACCTTCCACGCCAACCTGTCGAGTGTGCCGGGTGAGGTGGGCAAGTCGATGTACTCCTTCGCCATCAGCCCCGACGGCAAGGAGGTCTATGCCACGGTCAATCCGACCCAGCGATTGAACGACCACTACGTGGTCAAGCCGCCACGCCTGGAGGTGTTCAGCACAGCCGACGGGGTGGGCGCCAAGCCGGTGCGGACCTTCCCCATGCCGCGCCAGGTCTACCTGATGCGTGCCGCCGACGATGGCAGCCTGTTCGTCGCCGGGCCGGATATCTACAAGATGGACGTCAAGACCGGTCATTACGAAGTGGCGCTGCCGCTGCGCAACTGGAACCGCAAGGGCTACAGCGCGCCGGACGTGCTGTACTTCTGGCCGCACCAGAGCCCGCGCCACGAGTTCTCGATGCTGTATACCATCGCCAGGTTCAAGGATGAAAAACAGGATCCGGCAACCGCCGAGCTGCTGTACGGCTACCTGAGCGTGGACCTCAAGACCGGCAAGACCCACACCCAGGAGTTCGCCGACCTGACCGAGCTGTACTTCACCGGGCTGCGCTCGCCCAAGGATCCGAACCAGATCTATGGTGTGCTCAACCGCCTGGCTCGCTACGACATCAAGCAGCGCAAGCTGGTCAAGGCGGCGAACCTGGACCATACCTACTACTGCGTGACCTTCGACAAGGCGGGCGACAAGCTGTACCTGGGCGGGACCTTCAACGACCTGGCGGTGTTCGACCCGAACACGCTGGAGAAGGTGAAGAACATCAAGCTGCCAGGGGGTGACATGTCGACCACCACGCCGCAGGTGTTCGTCAGGTAATCGGTCGTCTGTGACGGCCCTATCGCGGGGCAAGCCCGCTCCCACAGGTATCCCCTGTAGGCTGAGGGGTAACTGTGGGAGCGGGCTTGCCCCGCGATAGGGCCCGCCTAAACAACACAATAAATATCAGGCCCCTCCATGACCCACTCCAGTCACACCCAGGGCAACCCGGACAAGCCCTTGCTCGACCACTGCATCGGTGACGCCTTCGACGCCACCGTGGTCCGTTTCCCCGACCGCGAGGCCCTGGTGGTGCGTCACCAGCAACTGCGCTACACCTGGCGCCAGTTGGCCGATGCCGTCGACCAGCATGCCCGCGCGCTGATGGCGCTCGGCGTGCAAGCGGGCGATCGCCTGGGCATCTGGGCTCCCAACTGCGCCGAGTGGTGCATCACCCAGTTCGCCAGCGCCAAGATCGGTGCGATCCTGGTCAACATCAACCCGGCCTACCGCAGCAGTGAGCTGGACTACGCCCTGAGCCAGTCGGGCTGCCGCTGGGTGATCTGCGCAGATGCGTTCAAGACCAGCGACTATCACGCCATGCTCTGCGACCTGGTGCCCGGATTGTCGGCCTGCAAGCCCGGGGCTGTGCACTGCGAGCGCCTGCCGGAGCTGCGCGGGGTGATCAGCCTGGCGGTAAAGCCGCCGCCAGGCTTTCTCGCCTGGTGCGACCTGCAGGCTCGCGCCGTTGAGGTCAGTGTCGAGGCTCTGGGTCGCCGTCAGGCAAGTCTACGCCCGTGCGAGCCGATCAATATCCAGTACACCTCCGGCACCACTGGCTTCCCCAAGGGCGCGACGCTCAGCCACCACAATATCCTCAACAACGGTTACATGGTCGGCGAGAGCCTGCGCCTGACCGAGCATGACCGCCTGGTGGTGCCGGTGCCGCTCTACCACTGCTTCGGCATGGTCATGGCCAACCTCGGCTGCATGACCCATGGCAGCACGCTGATCTACCCCAACGATGCCTTCGACCCCTTGCTCACCCTGCAAGCCGTGGCCGAGGAACGCGCCACTGCGCTGTATGGCGTACCGACCATGTTCATTGCCGAACTGGACCACCCGCGTCGCAGCGAATTCGACCTCTCCAGCCTGCGCACGGGGATCATGGCTGGCGCCACCTGCCCGATCGAAGTGATGCGAAGGGTGATCGACGAGATGCACATGGCCGAGATACAGATCGCCTATGGCATGACCGAGACCAGTCCGGTGTCGTTGCAGACCGGCCCGGAGGACGAACTGGAAGTGCGCGTGACCAGCGTGGGTCGTACCCAGCCGCGCCTGGAAAGCAAGGTCATCGACTCCGAGGGCAACACCCTGCCACGCGGCGAGATCGGCGAGCTGTGCACGCGTGGCTACAGCGTCATGCTCGGCTACTGGAACAATCCAAAGGCTACCGCCGAGAGTATCGACGAGGAGGGCTGGATGCACACCGGCGACCTGGCGCAGATGGACGAGGCCGGGTTCGTGCGTATCGTCGGGCGGAGCAAGGATATGATCATTCGCGGCGGGGAGAACATCTATCCGCGTGAGCTGGAGGAGTTCTTCTTTACTCACCCGGCGGTGGCCGACGTGCAGGTGATCGGCATTCCGTGCAGCAAGTACGGCGAAGAGATCGTCGCCTGGGTGCGGCTGCATCCGGGGCACAGCGCCAGCGCCGAGACGTTGCGCGAATGGGCGAAGGCGCGTGTCGCGCACTTCAAGGTGCCGCGGCATTTCCGTTTCGTCGACGAGTTTCCGATGACGGTGACCGGCAAGGTGCAGAAGTTTCGGATGCGCGAGATCAGTATCGAAGAACTGAGTGGGGTGTCAGCCGGTTAGCGTAACCACTCCGGGCTGTTGAAGTTGCCGAGCCGCTCATCGTCGACGGCACATTCCAGCCCCTCCAGCGAATCACGCGACAAGGCCCGCTGCAGGCTGCGCTCACCGGCCTGCCAGGCCTGTTCCAGCCGTGGCAACAGACGCGTCGGCAATACGCTGAACATCGGCTGCCAATAGCCTCCCTGGCGCACCATCGCAGCGCTGTCATGGCGGGCAGCCAATCCGCGCAGCCCATCGATCAGCGCCTGGTCGACCCGCGGTGAATCGCAGGCCAGCACCACCACCCATGGGTGTCTGGCCACCTTGAGCCCGGCGATGACACCAGCCAGAGGCCCGGGATAATCCGCCTCGGCATCGCCCACGCATTGGTCGGCATAGGCGGCATAGGCCTCCTGGTTGCGGTTGCAGGAAATCACCAGGTCGTCGCTCAACCCCCGCACCACCCGATGGATGTGTGCGATCAGTGGTTCGCCCCGCCATGGCACCAGGCCCTTGTCGCGCCCGCCCATGCGTTGGCCACGGCCACCGGCGAGGATGAGGATGGAGCAGGGGGGCAGGGCGGCAGGCATGAAAAAGGGTCCCGGGCAGTCGATGCCCGGAACCCTCTCATTCAACGCCTGGCTTGTCCAGTCAGGCGTCGTGGGGTACTGCATGATCCGGTTCAGCGCGACGCTTGCCGGCCAACCGCATCACCACCACGAAGAACACCGGTACGAACACCACCGCCAGTGTCGCGCTGAGCATCCCGCCGATCACGCCGGTGCCGATCGCCTGCTGGCTGGCTGAGCTTGCGCCGCGTGCGATGGCCAGCGGCACGACGCCGAGGATGAACGCCAACGATGTCATGACGATCGGGCGCAGGCGCAGGCGGGCGGCCTGCATCGCCGCATCCGCAGCGTCGACCCCCTGATCCACCAGGCTCTTGGCGAATTCGATGATCAGGATCGCGTTCTTTGCCGACAGGCCAATCAGGGTGATCAGGCCGACCTTGAAGAACACGTCGTTAGGCATGCCGCGCAGGGTTACCGCAAGCACGGCACCGAGCACACCCAGCGGAACCACCAGCAACACTGCGGTAGGGATCGACCAACTCTCGTAGAGCGCTGCCAGGCACAGGAACACCACCAGCAGCGACAGGCCCAGCAGCAAGGGCGCCTGGCTACCCGAGAGACGCTCCTGCAACGACAGACCGGTCCATTCCAGTGCGCTGCCGGTTGGCAGTCGATCGACCAGGCGCTGGATTTCCGCCATTGCCTCGCCAGAGCTGTAGCCGCTTGCCGGTTCCCCGGAAATAGACACTGCCGGGTAGCCGTTGTAGCGGGTCAGTTGCACCGGGCCGCTGAGCCAGCGGGCCTGGACGAATGCCCCCAGTGGCACCATCTTGCCGCTGCTGTTGCGCACGTGGATCTTCAACAAGTCCTCGACCTGGCTGCGCTGGTCACCCTCGGCCTGCACCACCACGCGCTGCATGCGGCCCAGGTTAGGGAAGTCGTTGACATAGTTCGAGCCCACCGCGGTGTTGAGCACGGCGCCGATGTCGGCAAAGGAAACCCCGAGGGCGTTGGCCTGGCGTCGGTCGATTTCCAGTTGCACCTGCGGGCTTTCGGCCAACGATGCCTCGCGCACGTTGGCCAGCACCTTGCTCGTGCGTGCGTTGGCCAGCAGTTCGTCACGGGCGGCCATCAGCCCGGCATGACCCAGGCCTCCGCGATCCTGCAGGCGGAACTCAAAACCCGTGGACTCGCCCAGGCCATCGACTGGCGGCGGCAGCACGGCATAGGCCACGGCATCCTTGAGCGCGGCGAAGGCCATGGTGGCACGGTCGGCGATCGATTGTGCGCTGTCGTCGGCGCCGCGTTCTGACCAGTCCTTCAGCGTGGTGAACGCCAGCGCGGCGTTCTGCCCGCTGCCTGAGAAGCTGAAACCGAGAATCAGCGTGGTATTACCCACCCCGGGTTCTGCGGCATTGTGCGCCTCGATCTGCGCCGCCACCTGCTCGGTACGCATGCGACTGGCGCCTGGCGGAAGCTGGATATCGGTGATGGTGTAGCCTTGGTCTTCGGTCGGCAGGAAAGCGCTAGGTAGCTGGCTGAAGCCATAGGCCAGCACCGCCACCAGCAGCCCGTAGAGCAACAGGTAGCGCCCGCTACGTGCCAAGGCGTGGGCAACCCAGCGTTGGTAGCCATTGCTCATGCCCTCGAAGCGGCGGTTGAACCAGCCAAAGAAGCCTTTGCGTACGTGATGCTCGCCCTTGGCCACTGGCTTGAGCAGCGTGGCGCACAGTGCCGGGGTGAGGCTCAGGGCGAGGAAGGCCGAGAACAGGATCGACACCGCCATCGACAACGAGAACTGCTGGTAGATGACGCCCACCGAGCCTTTCATGAAGGCCATCGGCAGGAACACCGCGACCAGCACCAGCGTGATGCCGACGATAGCCCCGCTGATCTGGCCCATGGCCTTGCGCGTCGCGGCCTTCGGCGACAGGCCTTCCTCGGCCATGATCCGTTCGACGTTCTCCACCACGACGATGGCGTCGTCCACCAGGATGCCGATGGCCAGCACCATGCCAAACAGGGTCAGCACGTTGATCGAGAAACCCAACGCCAGCATCACCGCGAAGGTGCCCATCAGCGCCACCGGAACCACCAGCGTAGGGATCAGCGTGTAGCGGATGTTCTGCAGGAACAGGAACATCACCGCAAACACCAGCAGCATGGCTTCGAACAGCGTGCTGATGACCAGCTGGATCGAGACCTTGACGAACGGCGAGGTGTCGTAGGGGATGTCGTACTTCACGCCGGCCGGGAAGTAGCGTGCCAGCTCATCCATCTTCTGGCGTACCAGGGTCGCGGTTTCCATGGCGTTGGCCCCCGGCGACAGCTTGACGCTGAAGGCACTGGTGGGCTTGCCGTTCAGGCGTGTGCCGTACTGGTATTCCTGGGCACCGATCTCGACCCGCGCCACGTCACCCACGGTGACCACCGAGCCATCCGGGTTGGCCCGCAGCACGATGGCCGCGAACTCCTCTGGCGTGCTCAGTTGGCCCTTGACCACCACGTTGGCGGTGATTTCCTGGGTCGCACGGGCGGGCAGGTCTCCGATGCTGCCGGGTGCAACCTGGGCGTTCTGCGCGGCGATGGCGTCGGCGACGTCCTGGGGCGTGAGCTTGAAGCCGACCAGCTTCGCCGGGTCGATCCAGATGCGCATGGCCCGCTCCGAACCATACAGCTGTGCCTTGCCGACGCCTTTGAGGCGGCGAATCTCGTTCATCACGTTGCGCGCCAACAGATCGCTGAGGGCGATCTCGTCGTAGCTGCCGTCTTCGGAGGTGAGGGTGCCCAGCAGCAGGAAGCCGGTGGAGACTTTTTCCACCTGCAGGCCTTGCTGCGTGACGGGCCGCGGCAGGCGCGACTCGACCACCTTGAGGCGGTTCTGTACATCGACCTGGGCCAGGTCAGGGATGGTGCCCGGCTCGAAGGTGGCGGTGATGGTCGCGCTGCCCAGGCTGCTCTGGGACTCGAAGTACAGCAGGTTGTCCGCACCATTGAGTTCCTGCTCGATCACGCTGACCACGCTTTCGTCCATGGTCTGCGCCGAGGCACCGGGGTAGACGGCGTACACCTCCACTTGCGGCGGCGCGACATCGGGGTACTGCGCCACGGGCAATTGCGGGATGGCCAAGGCACCGGCGAGCAGGATGAACAACGCAACCACCCAGGCGAAGATCGGGCGGTCGATGAAGAATTGCGGCATGGATCAGGCCCTCACTGGCCGTTGCGCTGGACGATGGGGTTGGCGGCCTTGTCGGCATCGACCCGGACCTGATCGCCGACCTTGACGTGCTGCAGCCCCTCGATCACCACCCGTTCGCCGGGGGCCAGGCCTTCGCTGACGATCCAGCGGTCGCCCTGGGCATTGCCTAGTACCACCTGGCGTTCCTCGATGCGCTGCTGGGCGTCGACCACCAGGACCTTGGGCACGCCTGCGCTGTCACGCAGGATCGCCCGCTGCGGCACGCTGATGCCCTTGGGCTGCAGGGCCTGTTCGAGGCGCACACGCACGTAGCTGCCGGGCAACAGATCGAGGTCGGGGTTGGGGAATTCGCTGCGCAGGGTGATCTGGTTGGTGCTCGGGTCGACGCTGATATCGGAGAACAGCAGCTTGCCCGGCAGCGGATAGGCACTGCCGTCGTCCTGGATCAGGGTGGCGCGGGCCTGGTCCTGGCCGACCTGCTGCAGCTCGCCAGCGCGCATGGCGCGGCGCAGGGCGTTGAGGTCGCGGGTCGACTGGGTGACGTCGGCGTGGATCGGGTCCAGTTGCTGGATGACGGCCAACGCGGTGGTTTCGTTCTGTCCGACCAGCGCCCCTTCGGTGACCAGCGCGCGGCCAACCCGTCCGGAGATTGGTGCGGTGACCGTGGCATAGCCCAGGTTGAGTCGCGCGCGTTCGAGTGCGGCCCGGGCTTCGGCAACCTGGGCGTCCGCCTGGAGGAAGGCGGCACGGGCATTGTCATATTCCTGGCGGCTCACGGCCTTGTCGTCGACCAGCTCGCGGTAACGTTGTTCCTGCAGGCGCGCCTGGTACAAGGTGGCTTCGGCCTTGGCCAGCGCGGCGCGGGCACTGTCATGGTCCGCCTTGAACGGCGCCGGGTCGATGAGGAACAGCACATCGCCCTGCTTGACGTCGCTGCCCTCGCGATACACCCGCTTGAGCACCACGCCGGCAACCCGGGCGCGGACTTCGGCGGTGCGTGGCGCGAGAATCCGCCCGCTGAGTTCGGTGCTGATCGCCATGGCTTGCAACTGCACGGTTTCGACCCGCACCTGGGGGGCGGGTGCCTGCGCGTCCTGTTCGGGGGCGTCGTTGCAGCCGGTCAGGGCCAGTGTGAGCAAGGCGAGAATCGCCAAAGGGCGCTTGGAGAAGGGAATGGACATACGGATCTTCCGGATAGGATCGCCCCTATGCTAAGGCAGGCGCTCGCGCATGGGCTGTTAAGCTGTGTAGGCCGTGTGTGAAAAAGTGTAAGGCTCGTGCCGTGTGGAGCGTAGGATTCTATATCCTGCGAGCAACTGACTGCACTGGCCCCATCGCCGGACAAGCCCGCTTCCACAGGTGTTCGCAGCCTCTGTAGGCGCGGGCTTGTCCGGCAATGACGACGGTAAGGTCTCAAGCCTATCTGTTCATGACGACCCACATGCCAAACAACCTTCTGGTCGAAGACGACAGCGCGCTGTCCGAACTGATTGCCAGCTACCTGCAGCGCAACGACTTCCACGTCCGGGTCATCGCCCGTGGCGATCATGTGCTCGACGAGTTTCGTCGTCAGCGCCCCGACCTGGTGGTGCTCGATCTGATGCTGCCCGGCCTTGACGGCCTGCAGGTGTGCCGCCTGCTGCGCCAGGAGTCGCAAAGCCTGCCAATCCTGATGCTGACCGCCCGTGATGACAGCCATGACCATGTGCTGGGCCTGGAAATGGGCGCCGACGACTACGTCACCAAGCCATGCGAGCCCCGCGTACTGCTGGCTCGGGTCCGCACCTTGCTGCGCCGCAGCAATGTCAACGAACCACGGCTCGATAGCGAGCTGATCCAGGTCGGTGGCCTGAGCATCAATCTGGCCGAGCGCAGCGTGAGCTGGCGCGGCTGCGAGGTGGAGCTGTCCAGCGGCGAATACAACCTGTTGGTGGTGCTGGCACGCAATGCCGGTGAAGTGCTCAGCCGCGACCGCATCCTCCAGCAACTGCGCGGCATCGAGTTCAACGGTACCGACCGTTCGGTAGACGTGGCCATCTCCAAGCTGCGGCGCAAATTCGACGACAATGCCGGCGAAGCCCGCAAGATCAAGACCGTGTGGGGCAAGGGCTATCTGTTCAGCCGGGTCGAGTGGGAGTACTGACGCGCCATGCTCAAGATCCTGGTGCGCCTGTACCTGGTGATCATCGTCGCCTATGCCGGTGCCTTGCTGCTGATCCCCGACGCTATCGTCGGCGCGTTCCATGAACGCTTCATGGCGTACAACCTCGATCAGGCCAAGGGCGTGCAGTCGTTGATCGTCCGCCAGTTCCATCAGGCCCCGCGCGAGCAATGGCCTTCGGTGGAGCAGGACCTGGCCTCGGCCTTTGCGCCCCTGCAGGTGCAACTGCTGCGCATGGACGCCGCCGACCTTGCGCCGCAGGAGCGTGCGCGGCTGGAGCACGGGCTGTATGCAGTGCGCATCGCCGACTGGGGCTATTACGAAACCGTGCTGGCGCCGCTGGACAAGGACTGGCTGGTGCGCCTGCACTCGCCGCCGGATCCGCTCGACATCAACGTGTTGTCGTGGGGCTTCACGGTACTGATCGGTGCCGCCATGCTGGGTTGCCTGCTGCTGTGGGTCTGGCCGCACTGGCGCGACCTGGAACGGCTCAAGGAAACCGCGCGGCGCCTGGGGCGCGGGGAGATGGCGGAGCGTACGCAGATCTCGCCGCGCTCGAACATCGGCGAGCTGGCCGGAGTGTTCGACACCATGGCAGGCGACCTGGAGCGCCAGGTCAACCAGCAACGCGAGCTGCTCAATGCGGTCTCGCATGAGCTGCGTACCCCCCTGACGCGCCTGGACTTCGGCCTGGTGCTGCTGTTCGATGAAGTGCCGCCGGCCAGCCGCAAGCGTTTGTTGGAACTGGTGGGGCATGTGCGGGAGCTGGACGAGCTGGTGCTTGAGCTGCTGTCGTACAGCCGCCTGGAGAACGCCGACCAGGTCCGCGAGCGGGTCGAGGTGTCGTTGCTGAAACTGGTCGACAGTGTGCTGGGCAGCTTTGCCGAAGAACTCGATGGTCGCGGGATCAGATGGGAGGTGCGCGCTGACGACAGGCTGCCACGTTTCGTCCTCGATCCTCGCTTGACCGCGCGGGCGGTGCAGAACCTGGTACGCAATGCCATGCGCTATTGCGACGAAAGCCTGCTGCTGCGACTCAAGCTCGAGGCGGATGGCGCTTGCCTGCTGACGGTAGAGGATGACGGGATCGGTATTCCGCCTGAGGAGCGCGAGCGGATCTTCCAGCCGTTCTACCGCCTGGACCGCAGTCGGGACCGCAGTACCGGTGGTTTTGGCTTGGGGCTTGCGATCAGCCGCAGGGCGATCGAAGGGCAGGGCGGGACGCTGACCGTGGCGCAGTCGTCATTGGGTGGGGCGCAATTCAGGATTCGTCTGCCGGCGGGATGATCAAAGGTAAGGGATCGTCGCGCGACCGGCCGTAACCAGCGGAACCGCTCTCACCGCAATTCCACCGCTGCCTCACGGGCACCGCATTGCACGGTGCCTCGATGAGGCTTGCCGCTTTAGATCACCACACCCTGGCTACGCAGGTAGTCGTCATAGGTGCCGCTGAAGTCGACCACGCCATCGGCCGACAGCTCGATGATCCGCGTGGCCAGCGACGACACGAACTCACGGTCATGGCTGACGAACAGCAGGGTGCCCGGATAGTTCTCCAGCGCCAGGTTCAGCGCTTCGATCGATTCCATGTCCAGGTGGTTGGTCGGTTCGTCCATCACCAGCACGTTGGGCTTTTGCAGGGTCAGCTTGCCGAACAGCATGCGGCCCTGTTCACCCCCGGAAATCACCTTCACCGACTTGAGGATCTCGTCGTTGGAGAACAGCATGCGCCCCAGCGTGCCGCGAATCACCTGCTCGCCGCTGGTCCACTGGCCCATCCAGTCGAACAGGGTGACGTCGTCTTCGAAGTCGTGGGCGTGGTCCTGGGCGTAGTAGCCGACTTCGGCGCTGTCGGTCCACTTGACCGAGCCTGCATCGGGCTGCAGCTCGCCGACCAGGGTGCGCAGCAAGGTGGTCTTGCCGATGCCGTTGGGGCCGATGATCGCTACGCGCTCGCCGGCTTCGACGGTAATGTCGAAGTTCTTGAACAGCACCTTGTCGTCGAAGGCTTTCGCCATCTTTTCCACGACCACGGCCTGGCGGTGCAGCTTCTTGGTCTGCTCGAAGCGGATGAACGGGCTGACCCGGCTCGACGGCTTGACCTCGGCCAGCTGGATCTTGTCGATCTGCTTGGCGCGCGAAGTGGCCTGCTTGGCCTTGGAGGCGTTGGCCGAGAAGCGGCTGACGAAGGTCTGCAGCTCGGCGATCTGGGCTTTTTTCTTGGCGTTGTCCGACAGCAACTGCTCGCGCGCCTGGGTGGCGGCGGTCATGTACTCGTCATAGTTGCCCGGGAACAGGCGCAGCTCGCCGTAGTCCAGGTCGGCCATGTGGGTGCAGACGCTGTTGAGGAAGTGACGGTCGTGGGAAATGATCACCATGGTGCTGTTGCGCGCGGTGAGCACGTTTTCCAGCCAGCGGATGGTGTTGATGTCCAGGTGGTTGGTCGGTTCGTCGAGCAGCAGCACGTCCGGATCGGAGAACAGCGCCTGTGCCAGCAGCACCCGCAGTTTCCAGCCTGGCGCCACTTCGCTCATCGGCCCGAAGTGTTGCTCCAGCGGAATGCCCAGGCCCAGCAGCAGCTCGCCGGCGCGTGATTCGGCGGTGTAGCCGTCCATCTCGGCGAATTCGGTTTCAAGCTCGGCGACGGCCATGCCGTCTTCTTCGGTCATTTCCGGCAGCGAGTAGATACGGTCGCGCTCGGCCTTGACTTTCCACAGTTGGCCGTGGCCCATGATCACCGTGTCGATGACGCTGAACTGCTCGTAGGCGAACTGGTCCTGGCGCAGCTTGCCCAGGCGGGTGTTGGGCTCGAGCATGACCTGGCCGGCGGATGGCTCCAGGTCGCCACCGAGGATCTTCATGAAGGTCGACTTGCCGCAGCCGTTGGCCCCGATCAGGCCGTAGCGGTTGCCGTTGTTGAATTTGACCGAGACGTTCTCGAAGAGCGGCTTGGAGCCGAACTGCATCGTGATATTGGCTGTAGAAATCAAGTACTTGTCCTGCGGGAATGTATGGCGCAGCCCTCAGGCACAGGGTTGCGAAGCTGAGGCGGGTATCGCGCTGGCGGCGGTCACGGATGTTCAGCGCATCGAGCGCTGATTTGAAGCGGCGCAGTGTAACACTTGGCTCGTTGATCCACAGCCCATCTTTGTTCTGCTGGCAAACAAAAGGACGGGCTGCGGGAAATGTCGAACGACCTCAAACGGCGGTGTCAGGCTTTGACATACACCCAGGCCGTCAGCCCGGAAACAAGCCCTACGGCAACACGTTTGTAGTCTGAAACTTCATAGGCATCCGCCGCAGCCAGCTCTTGTGCAGTGATCTTGAAGACCATGCAGGGAACGGAATCTTCAGCATTCGCGCTTGGGCTGACGATTGGATGGTGGGTCTTGCCGCTCGCGGCAATAACCTCAGGGTCGGTGATTTCAACATAGGCGGTGGTATAGCCGGTCATCTGGTCAGGTAGCCCGACCAGCTCACGGCCGAAATTGGCCAACTGGACGGCCTTGTCCTGCAGGGTGCCGTAAGAAAACAGCAATATGTCGAAGCCTTGGTGTTGGGTCATGACTGTCCTTGGGGTTGTCCGTCACGAGGGTAGAGGCGTCAATTCTGACAGGTGGGGCCGAAATGGGCATCTACCCTGTGCAATTGATCACTCCATCAATGACCTGCAATGGCCTTCAAGGCCGCAACCGCCGCATCGTTACCCTGGGACTCGCTGATCATCAGCGCGGTATTGCCCCTGGCATCCCTGTGCTGCAGGTCGGCACCGCGGCGTACCAGCTCGGCAAGGATGTCGAGGCGGCCGAACAGGGCTGCGAACGAAAGTGCAGTCTGGCCATCGTTGTTGCTTGCATCGATGGGGCACAGGTCGATCAAGCGCCGGGCAATGGCCATTTCACCTTTGAACAGGGCCCCCATCAGCGCGGTGTTGCCATTGTTGTCGGCAAGGCAGGGGTCAGCATGGGCCCGCAACAGCGCGTTCACTTCGTCGAGGTCGCCGTGGTAGGTCGCCAGGATCAACGCGGTATGGCCTCGGCTGGTCTGGCTGTCGACCGGATATCCAGCCTGGAGCAGCGCATCGGTGATGTCGCTGCGCCCGGCGCGCGCGGCATCGAACCACTGGCTGTCGTACAGGTGCGGATCGACGCGCTGGACTCCAGCCTGCGCCTGGAACTGTTCGGTGTCGGCAGGTAGCCACAGGCCGGGGACGAACAGATGCAAGAGCCGGTATCCAATCACCAGAAGCAGCAGCACCGCGGCGGCGGCGACGCTGGTCTTGATTCGTGCAATGCTCATCGGGACTCTCCCGCAAGCCTGCGCCATCAGACAGCGCAGGCTTGCCACTCACAGGCTGATCAGTTCGCCAATGCCTTGGCGGCGGTGTCCACGCGCTTGATATCGGCATGGGTGGCCTTGGCCAGGCGAGTGCCGTAGTCCGGGTCGGCCTTGTAGAAGTACGAGAGCATCGCGTACTTGTTGCTTTCGTTTGTCACATGGTTCAGGTCGCCACTGAGGGCTTCGATCAGCAGCTCCTTTTCCTTGGAGGAGAGGGCGCGGTAATACTCGCCAGCCTGCAGGAAGTTCGCCTGTTTCTTGATTGCCAACTGCTGCGTGACGCCACTGACCGGGGTGCTGGCGTACTTGTATTGCGGGTCCTGCGGGATTTCGGCGATACCGGAAGGCTCGTAGTTGACCTCGCCCTTGCGACCGCTGCTGTTCATCGCGCCGTCCTGCGAGTTGTTGCTCACCTTGTTACGCGGCTGGTTGACCGGAATCTGCTGATAGTTGGCGCCCAGGCGGTACATCTGGGTGTCGGCGTAGGCGAACAGGCGGCCTTGCAGCATGCGGTCCTCGGAGGCCTCGATACCTGGCACCAGGCGGGAGGGGGCAAACGCGGACTCTTCGGTGGACTCGAAGTAGTTGTCCGGAACCTTGTTCAAGGTCATGGTGCCGACCTTGCGCTCGGCCACGCCGGTCCAGACCTTGGTGTCATCCAGTGCATTGAACGCGAACTGGCCAAGTTCCGAGGGCTTGAGCACCTGGACGTACAGGTCCCACTTGGGGAAGTCGCCTTTGTTGATCGCGCCGTACAGGTCGTTGGTCATCATGTTCGGGTCCTTGCCGATGGACTCGCTGATCTGCCCGGGCTCCAGGCTGTGCAGGCCTTGCTGGGTCTTCCAGGCGAACTTGACGTAGTGCACCTCGCCTTGGGCGTTGACGAACTTGAAGGCATGCACCGCCGAGCCGTTCATGTGCCGGTAGGAGTCCGGCATGCCTTCGAGCGAGTACATGTGGGTCAGCATGTTGGTCGCTTCGGGGCTGTGGGCGAAGAAGTCGAAGGCCAGGTTGGGGTCCTGCACACCGGTGACAGCACTGGGCTTGTTGGCATGAACGAAGTCCGGGAACTTGATGGCGTCACGGATGAAGAACACCGGCACGTTGATGCCAACCATGTCCCAGTTGCCCTGGGTGGTATAGAACTTGACGGCGAAGCCCCGCGGATCACGGGCTTGCTCGGGTGAGCCGCGATACCCCATCACGGTGCTGAACCGCACGAAGACCGGGGTACTCGTGCCGCTCTTGAACACTTCGGCGCGGGTCAGATCGGTAATGTCTGCGGTGGGTTCGAAGGTGCCGTAGGCACCTGTGCCGCGCGCATGAACCACGCGTTCGGGGATTCGCTCGCGATCGAAACGCTGAAGTTTTTCGATCAGGTGGGCATCTTGCAGAAGTACCGGGCCATCGGCACCTGCTGTCTGAGAGTTCTGGTTATCGCCCACTGGTGCACCCGAATCGCGAGTGAATTCATTGGCCGCGAATGCACCGACACTCAAACTGGTAAATAACAGGCACAGGGGAAGTCTCAAGCGTGAATGACGCATACAACGATCCTTCTTTTTTTGATTGGAATCAAAATGATGAATCGCTGCGCAGAACGTGCACCAATATAAGCTTTCAATTGTATTAATAGTGCTAAATCATTGGGTTGCCGAAGGGCGGGAGCCGCATGTTAATGGCGGGAAGTTTTCGGCATTTTTTATGGGTTGGATAGTTGTGACCCCTGTCGCACTTTGTAGTTTAGGTTTTCATGTGGATTTAATTGACAGTGCATGGCAAGTTCGTCTACGGGCAGATATATACGGGCTTGCCATGTTCTGGGTTTATCTGATCAGACCGTCAGTGCCGGATTTCAAACCGTCCGTGGAAATGGACTAGAACCCGACAGGCCCTAGTTAGCTTCTTTCACCGCACTGAGAAACGCACGCGTACGCTCCTGTTGCGGATGCTCGAAGACCTGCGCTGGTGTGCCCTGTTCGTGGATCTGCCCCTTGTAGAAGAAGCACACGCGATCAGCGAACTCCCGGGCGAAGCCCATCTGGTGAGTGACCATCAGCATCGTCAGGTTGTGCTCGGCGCCGAGCTTGCGGATCACGTTGAGCACTTCACCGCACAACTCAGGATCGAGCGCCGAAGTCACTTCGTCGAACAGCATGACCTTCGGCCGCATCGCCAAAGCCCGCGCAATCGCCACCCGCTGCTGCTGTCCACCGGACAACTGCGAAGGGTAGTGCCCCAGCTTGCTGCCCAGCCCCACCAGCTCCAGCAGATCCGCTGCTCGCTCACGGGCTTCGGCAGGCTTCATGCCCAGCACCTGCACCGGCGCCTCGATGACGTTCTGCAACGCGGTCATGTGCGGAAACAGGTTGAAACTCTGGAACACCATGCCGACCTTGCCGCGCACGCGACGGATATGCCGGTCATTGGCCGGCACCAACACGCCATTGCGGTTGGGCATGTGGGTCAGCAGGTCGTCTTCGATGCGGATCACCCCGTCATCGATGCCTTCCAGGGTCATCAGCACCCGCAACAACGTGGATTTGCCCGAGCCGCTGGGGCCGATGATCGCGACTTTCTCGCCCGGCGTGACATCCAGGTTCAAGTGGTCGAGCACCGTGAAGCTGCCATAACTCTTGGTGACATCCTGGAAGCTGACGATCGGCTGGACTGCCTTCGGTTGATGCATGGCCGTGGCCTCCTGCAAATGCAGCGGTGTCAGATTGCCGCGCCGGGAAAGGTCATGGGAAGTCGAGAGTGGAGAAGTCATTAGCGTAGCTCCAGGCGCAGTTCGAGGCGCCGTACCAGATAAGCCAGGGCGATGCTCAGGGCGAGGAAAAACAGGCCGACCATGGTGATCGGTTCCAGGTATCGGAAGCTCTCGGAGCCGATGTTCTTGGCCTGCTGCATGATTTCCACCACGGTAATGGCCGACAGCACCGGTGTGTCCTTGAGCATCGCCACCAGATAGTTGCCCAGTGGCGGCAGAATCGGCCGCAGGGCCTGGGGCAGGATGATGTTGCGGTAGGCGCTGTACGGCGCGATGTTCAGCGCGGTGACGGCTTCCCATTGCGCCCGTGGCACCGCGTCCAGCCCACCGCGGTAAACCTCGGCGATGTAGCAGGCGTAATGCACGCCGATGCCGATGATTCCCACCTGCATGGCGGTCATGCTCACCCCGTAGTTGGGCAGCACGTAGTAGAGGAAATACACCTGGATCAGCAGCGGCGTGCTGCGGATGAACTCGATCGTCCCGGCGATCGGCCACGACAGCCAGTACAGGCGGCTGCGCCGGCCGATGGCGAGGAACAGCCCCAGCACGATGGCGATGAGGAAGCCGATCAGGGTAATGCCCACGGTGTTGAGCGAGGCGCGCAGCAGATCGGGCAGGATCTGCCAGGCATAGGTCCAGTCGAACAGATTCATGACAGGCCTCCACGCATCCGGCCACGTGCCAGGCGACGCTCAATTGCGCGCATGCCGAGGTTGATCGCCTGGGCGAGGATGAAATACATCACCAGTGCCAGGCTGAAAATTTCCAGGGTCTGGAAGGTAGCCTGATCCAGTTGCCGAGCGCGGAAGCTCAGGTCGGACAGGGTAATCAGCGACACCAGCGAGGTGTTTTTCAGCAGCTCGATCAGCAGGTTGGTGCCGGGGGGAATCGCGGCCAGCAGCGCCTGGGGCAAAATGATCCGGCGAAAGCGCTTGTAGGCACTGAAGTTCAACGCGGTCGCCGCTTCGTATTGACCCTTGGCCACGGAGCTGATCGCACCGCGCATCACCTCCGCACCGTAAGCGCCGATGTGCAGGCCGAGTCCAACAATCGCCACGGCGTAGGGGCTCAGCTCCAGGTTGAACGGCGGCAGCGGCAACACGAAAAACAGCCAGAACAGTTGCACCAGCAACGAAGTACCGCGAAACACTTCGATGTAAGTGACCGAGAACCAGCTCACCAGCCGCCACGGCGACATGCGCCCGAGTGCCGCAAGAATGGCCGCGACGATCGCGAGCAGCGAACCGAAGAACGTCACCTGGATAGTGACCCAGGCGCCCTGCATCAACAGCGGAAGTAACTCACCCATGGTTCAGCATCCCGATTAAGCAGGGAAATAGGCATCGCGCCATGCCAGCGCCATGCCTGTTTCGACTATTGAGCGCAGAGCTCTGCAGCCGTTTTGCTTGTCACGTTGGATTTGTCGAAACCGAATGGCGCGACCGCCTTGAGGTGCTCTTCGGAGCCCAGCCACTTTTTCAGTTCGGCGTTGACCGCATCGCGCAGGTCCTTGTCTTCCGGGCGGAAGGCGAGGGCGCCGTAGCCGGTGTGTGACGGATCGTCCTTGAACTCGGTGACCGCTTCGACCTTTTCACCGCCCTTGGCGGCGAGGCCCTTCATGGTGAGCTGGGTGCCCACGGCGGCATCGGCGCGGCCGGCGCGCACGGCTTGCAACTGGGCAGTGGTGTCCGGTACCTGGAGGATCTGAGCCTCTTTCACGCCGGAATCCCGGGCATATTTCAGGTTAACGGTACCGGCCATGATCGCCAGTTTCACCTCCGGATTCTTCACGATGTCTTCATAGCTGTGCAGATTCTTCGGGTTGCCTTTGGCGGTCAGAAGCGCATCGGGCAGCTGGTATTGCGGGTCGGTGAAAATCACCTGTTTGCAGCGTTCCGGGGTGATGTACATACCGGCGGCAATCACATCGAAACGCCCGGCACGCAGGCCCGGGATCAGGGAGCCCCATTCGGTCAACACGCCGTCGACCTGCTTGATGCCCATCTTGGCGAAGATGGCCTTGGCAATTTCCGGCGATTCACCGGTGACCCGGCCGTCGGTTTCGGTGAAGGCGAACGGGGTTTCGTTGGCGTAGCCGATCCGGATTTTGCTGTTTTTGGTGATGGTTTCCAGCGTCGTGGCGGCGTGGGCGCCGGCGGCGAGGCCGAACATTGCGCACGCCACGAACAGGTGGCGTAAACCATTGGGCTTGCGGGGAAAGGAATTGCTCATCGATAAAATCTCCTGTTTCTTGTGGACCCGTCGATGACGGCTCTGTGTTAGGAGGCAGTGTGACAAGAGCAAAGCGCACGAAAGCTGATACCAGGGCTTGGGCACTGCAGCCGTACAGATCGATTGGTTTTATTTTTCGGGCTTGCTGAGAAGTCCGGGCATCGACCTAGGAACGAGCATACAAAAGCCCTACACGACATTGCATTGCACTAGGACAATTGCTTTGCACGGATTCTCGCGGGATGCTGTCGGCACTGGGGAACACGCGGGTTCTACGCCGATGGACAAGTGGAAAGCAGCACTGGAAATCGCCCGCAGTGGCGAGTCGAAATACAAGATTCTGGTTCAGGCGATTGCCGAAGACATCGAACAGGGCTTGTTGGCCAACGATCAACGCCTGCCTGCGCAGCGCAATGTGGCCGATGCCATGGGCATCAGCGTGCAGACCGTGACCAATGCCTACAAGGAGCTTGAGCGCCAGGGCCTGGTGCGTTGTGAAGTAGGGCGCGGCAGCTTCGTTTCGCGGCGCATGAGCGACCGGGTCGCGACTTATATTCTCGACAGCCCCGAGCGAGCGCTGGTGGATTTTTCCATCGCACGCATCCTCCATACCCGCGAGCACGACCAGGTCTGGCGCGATACCTGCCGGGAGCTCAGCACCGAGGAAGATCAGCCGTGGATTCACGCCTTTCGCCCCATCGCCGGGTTCGAATCCCACCGCGAGGCGGCCATGCAATGGATTGGCCGCCTGGGCCTGCGGGTCGAACGTGACGACATCCTGATCACCAACGGCGCGGCCCATGCGATCTTCCTCGCCCTGGCCTCACTGGCCGGGCCCGACGATGTGGTGTTGTGCGAAGGCAGAACCGATCACGGCGTCATCGGCAATTCCCAAGTGCTGGGGTTCACCCTCAAGGGGCTCGAAATGGACCGCCACGGCATCGATCCCGAGCACTTCGAAGACATGTGCAGCAATGAGCGCATTACTGCGCTGGTGTGCACGCCGAACCTGAACAACCCCACCACCACGCTGATGCCGGACAGTCGCCGCCGGGAGATCGCCGAGATTGCCCGGCGCTTCGGCGTGCACATCATCGAGGATGATGTGTACGGCCCGTTGCTCGAAGAGCGCCACGCTCCGCCGATCAGTCATTACCTGCCGGAGCTGTCCTTCTACTGCACCAGCATGACCAAGTCGGTGCTGACCGGTTTGCGCGTGGGTTATCTGGTGATGCCCAAGCGCCTGGCACTGCGTACCGAAAGCATCCTGCGGGTCAACAGCTGGATGGGCACGCCGATGGTCTCGGAGATTGCCACGCGCTGGATTCGCGATGGTCGCGCCGACACGCTGCTGCGCTTGCAGCGCCAGTTGCTCTCGGTGCGCCAGGCGATGGTCAGCGAATACCTGGGGGAGTTCGTGCTGGGCCAACATCCCCATGCCTTGAATGCCTGGGTCGGTATCCCGCCGCATTGGGAGGTCGACAGCCTCGTGCGGGCCCTGCGCCATCGGCATATTGCCGTCACGCCGCCTGACCCGTTCACCGTGCGTGGCACACCCAGGGCACGGGCGGTGAGGGTGTGTGTTGGCGCCGAATGCAGCGACGAGGACGCGCGCGAAGCCTTGATCAACATGCGTGAAATCTTTGGTCAGTACCCACGTATCCATGACTTTTGAGCGGAAAAACAGACGCCGAAAAAAGTTGTCCTGAATTGACCTAGTACATTCAGCGCGACAATCCTGGCCTCTTAGACTGCGCCCAATATCTTATCGGGACGCGGTCATGCCAACGCCACAGCTCAACGATATCTACCTCGCCCGCCAGCGTATCGAAGCGCTGGTGCGACGCACGCCCATGGAGCATTCGCCCAGCCTGTCTCGGCTGGTGGGCGTGCCGGTCTACCTCAAGCTCGAGTCCCAGCAGATCACCGGCAGCTTCAAGTTGCGCGGTGCGAGCAATGCCGTGGCGCAACTCAGTGCTGAAGAAAAACAACGAGGTGTTGTGGCGGCGTCGACCGGTAATCACGGTCGCGCATTGGCTTACGCGGCTTCCCGCCAGGGCGTGAAGGCGACGATCTGCCTGTCGCAACGGGTACAGGCAAACAAGGTGCGGGCGATTCGCGATCTTGGGGCCCACGTATGCATCGTCGGCAACTCCCAGGATGACGCCCAGCGCGAAGCCGAGCGCCTTGCCGCCGAGCAGGGTGCGATCCTGCTGCCGCCGTTCGATCATCCGGCGATCATCGCCGGCCAGGGCACGTTAGGGCTGGAGATCCTCGAGCAGCGACCGGACGTCGCCCAGGTCCTGGTGCCGTTGTCCGGCGGTGGTCTGTTCGCCGGCGTGGCGCTGGCGCTGAAAACCGCCAACCCGCAGATCGTCACCCACGGCATCAGCATGCAGCGTGGCGCGGCGATGCACGCCAGCCTGGCAGCCGGCCAACCGCTGGAAGTCGAAGAGCTCCCGACGCTGGCCGATTCCCTCGGCGGAGGTATCGGTCTGGACAACCAATACACCTTCAGCATGACCCGTGACACCTGCGATCACCTGCATTTGCTCAGCGAAACCTCCATCGCCAACGCTATCCGCCACGCCTATCGCGAAGAGCGCCAGGTGCTGGAAGGCGCGGCTGCTGTGGGAATCGCCGCGCTGCTCGAAGGCCTGATCGAGCCTCGTGGCCCTGTGGTGGTGGTGATCAGCGGACGTAACGTCGACACCGATCAGCACCTGCGGGTACTTGCCGGAGCCGAGGCATGAAACCGAACAATAACGACGTCATGGGAGCGCCCGTTGATGAGTGAAATCACCCTGTTGAGCGAAGCCGATCTGCGCGCCTGTGTGGCGCTTGATCTGCCCAGTATCGAAGCCGTCGAGCAGGCCTTCGTGCTGCTGGCCACTGCCGCCGTGGCGATGCCACCGATCCTGCGTCTGGACATCCCCGAGCACAACGGCGAAGTGGACGTGAAGACCGCTTACCTGCCGGGGCTGGAGCGCTTTGCGATCAAGGTCAGCCCGGGCTTTTTCGACAACCCGAAACTCGGTCTGCCCAGCCTCAACGGCATGATGATGCTGTTGTCGGCGCGCACCGGTCTGCTGGATGCCTTGTTGCTGGATAACGGTTACCTGACCGCGGTGCGTACGGCCGCTGCCGGAGCGGTGGCGGCGCGGGCATTGTCGCGATCGGACAGCCGCAGCGTGGCGCTGATCGGCGCTGGCGAGCAAGCCGCGTTGCAGTTGCAGGCCCTGCGCCTGGTGCGCCCCATCGACAACGTGCGGGTGTGGGCGCGGGACTTGGCCAAGGCGCAGGCCTTCAGCGTGGAATTGACCCGTGACACCGGTCTGGCGGTCAAGCCCTGCGCTACCCTCGACGAAGCCATGGTCGAGGTGGATATCGCCATCACCTGCACGCCAAGTCGCGAGCCGTTGATCGATGTGCGCCATCTGCATCCCGGTCTGCACATCACCGCCATGGGCTCGGATGCCGAGCACAAGAACGAAATCTCCCCACAGGTGCTGGCACAGGTCGACCGCTACGTGGCCGATCGACTGAGCCAGACCCGCATCCTCGGCGAGTTGCACCACGCCCTCGCGGCGGGCGTCGTCAGCGACGAATCGAACTTCGCCGAATTGGGCCAGGTGCTGGCCGGTCAACGCCCCGGTCGCACGGACGCCTCGCAGGTCACCCTGTGCGACCTCACCGGTACCGGCGCCCAGGATACCGCCATGGCCAATCTCGCGTTCAAGCGAGCGCGCTCGGCGGGCAAGGGCGTCCAGTTCGGCAGCTAAGGGTTTTTTGTCCGCGCGTCATTTACCCCGCTTCATCTACAAGAGGGCAGGTGCATGTCTCAGAGAGTCGTCAATCTCCCGTTCAGCCGGGAGGAATACGCCCAGCGGCTGGCCAAGGTGCGAATGGCCATGCAGGCCCAGGGCATCGAGCTGTTGCTGGTCACCGATCCGTCGAACATGGCGTGGCTGACCGGCTACGACGGTTGGTCGTTTTATGTTCACCAGTGCGTGCTGCTGGCGATGGATGGCGAGCCGGTCTGGTTCGGCCGCGGCCAGGACGCCAACGGCGCCAGGCGCACGGTGTTCATGCAGCAGGACAACATCGTCGGTTACCCGGACATCTACGTGCAGTCCCGGGAGCGGCATCCCATGGACTACCTGTCGCGGGAAGTGATCGCTGCCCGTGGTTGGGACGCGCTGACCATCGGCGTCGAAATGGATAACTACTATTTCAGCGCCGCAGCCTTCCTGTCGTTGCAGAAACATCTGCCCAAGGCCCGGCTGATCGATGCGGCCGGGTTGGTGAACTGGCAGCGGGCAGTCAAGTCGCCGCAGGAAATCGCCTACATGCGCATTGCCGCACGCATCGTGGAAAACATGCACGGGCGGATCCTTGAACGGATCGAACCGGGCCTGCGCAAGAACGAATTGGTGGCCGAAATCTACAGCAGCGGCATCCAGGGTGCCGATGGCCATGGCGGTGATTACCCAGCCATCGTGCCCTTGTTGCCGACCGGTGCCGACGCCAGTGCGCCGCACCTGACCTGGGATGATTCGCCGTTCGAAAAGGGCGCGGGGACCTTCTTCGAGATTGCCGGTTGCTACAAGCGTTACCACTGCCCGCTGTCGCGCACGGTATTCCTGGGCAAGCCGCCGCAGCATTTCCTCGAGGGCGAGAAAGCCGTGGTCGAAGGCATCGCCGCCGGCCTGGAAGCGGCCAAGCCGGGCAACACCACCGGTGACATCGCCGTAGCGTTCTTCAAGGTGCTGGAGAAATTCGGCATCCACAAGGACAGCCGTTGTGGCTACCCGATCGGTATCAGTTATCCGCCGGATTGGGGCGAGCGCACCATGAGCCTGCGTCCTGGCGACACCAGCGTGTTGCAACCGGGCATGACCTTCCACTTCATGCCGGGCCTGTGGATGGACGATTGGGGCCTGGAAATCACCGAAAGTATTCTGA
Source organism: Pseudomonas sp. NBRC 111143 (assembly GCF_001320965.1). Taxonomy (NCBI): domain Bacteria; kingdom Pseudomonadati; phylum Pseudomonadota; class Gammaproteobacteria; order Pseudomonadales; family Pseudomonadaceae; genus Pseudomonas; species Pseudomonas sp. NBRC 111143. The sequence continues at coordinate 114,441 of NZ_BCBT01000004.1, forward strand.
TCACCGACACCGGTGTCGAAACCCTGTGCAACGTGCCACGCCAACTGTTCGTGAAGGATTGAGCCAATGAGCGATCTGCCTGCCAACCCGATCAGCGCCACTGTGGATTTGTGCCGTGAAGGCGTGCAGCACGGGTTTCTCAAGTTGCCGTATTCGCGGGATGATTCGGCCTGGGGCGCGGTAATGATTCCGATCACGGTGATCGCGCGGGGGGAGGGGCCGACGGCCCTGCTCACCGGTGGCAACCACGGTGACGAATACGAAGGTCCGGTGGCCCTGAGCAAGCTGGCTCAGGGCCTGGCGGCCGCCGAGGTCAGCGGGCGGGTCATCATCATTCCGTTCATGAACACACCCGCGTTCCGTGCTGGGCGACGCACGTCGCCCATCGACAGGGGCAACCTCAACCGCAGTTTTCCCGGCAAGCCGGACGGCACGGTGACCGAGAAAATCGCCGACTATTTCACCCGCACTTTGCTGCCTCTGGCGGACTTCGTGCTGGACATTCACTCCGGCGGGCGCACCCTGGATTTCCTGCCATTCGCCGCCTGCCATGTGCTGCCGGACAAACAGCAGCAGGCGCGATGCGAGGCGGGCATGCGCGCGTTCAATGCGCCATACAGCATGCGGATGCTGGAGCTGGATGCCGGGGCGATGTACGACACGGCTGCCGAGTCTCAGGGCAAGGTCTTCGTCACCACGGAACTGGGCGGTGGCGGTTCCTCCACCGCGCGCAGTGTGGCGATTGCCGAGCGCGGCGTGCGTAACTTGCTGGTGCATGCGGGGATTCTTCAGGGCGAGGTGCAGAGGGGGCCGTCGGTCATGCTCGACATGCCGGACGGTGATTGCTTCATCGCCAGCGAACATGACGGCCTGCTGGAAATGTGTCGCGACCTGGGCGACAGCGTGGACAAGGGCGAAGTCATCGCCCGGGTCCACGACGCTACCCGCAGCGGCGTGGCCCCGGTGGAGTATCGTGCTGCACGCGGCGGCCTGCTGGCGGCGCGGCATTTTCCGGGGTTGGTGCAGTGTGGCGATACCCTTGCCGTGATCGCGGACATACTGGAGTAATACACTGTCCCCGCCCAGTGGCAGCCTCGCTGCCACTGGGTTGATTTCCACAGGGGTTGCCATTCACTCAGGAGCTTCTTGGCCCATGCACAAACTCGATCGCTATGACCTGAAAATCCTGCGGATCCTCGCTGGCGACGGGCGTATCACCAAGTCGAGCCTGGCCGAGGCGATCAACCTGTCGGTTACCCCGGCCTGGGAGCGCGTGCGCAAGCTCGAAACCCTCGGCCTGATCAAGGGCTACCGCGCGCAGATCGATTGGGGCGCGGTGTTCAAGAGCCAGCAAGTGCTGGTGGAAATCACCCTGGCCCGACACACCGCGCTGGACATGCGGCGCTTCGAACAGCGGATGAACGACGCGCCGGAGGTGGCGTTCTGTTACGCCACCGGTGGCGGGGTGGATTACATGGCGATGATCCAGGCGCCGGACATTGATCACTACCAGCGATTCATCGATCAGTTGCTGCTCGATGACCTGGGGATCGAGCGGTACTTCACCTACATCGTCACCAAGACCATCAAGACAGCCGGCGCCTTGCCTGCGGAGCTGTCTCAGGACTACTGAAACCTGCAACACCCCCCGATCAGGCTGTGCGAGCGGGCCTGCAGGATGGGGGATAGCCCCGCCGCAAAAACCTCCGAATCATCCCTCTCAATCAGAAAAAACCACCTGCACACCCCCCTGCAAACCGCAATTCCCCGACGCCTCGCTGCCCTAGCATGAACTCCACGCACACGGTTCGGAGTGAATGCCATGACCTACAAACATCCCCTGCTGTTCAAAGCCCTCTGCTACGTCGATGGCCATTGGTTGCACAGCGACAGTGGCAACAGCATCGCCGTGCACAACCCGGCTGATCAGAAACTGATCGGCCATGTGCCGATGCTCGATCAACCGCAGATCGTCGCCGCCGTGGGTGCCGCGCACCGGGCATTTGCCGACTGGCGTGAGCAGAGCCTGGAGACTCGCGGGACGATTCTTCGGCGCTGGGCGGCGTTGATCCTGGAACATCAGGAAGACCTGGCGCGTATTCTCAGCCTGGAGCAGGGCAAGTCCCTGGCCGAGTCTCGGGGTGAAATCGCCTACGCCGCGAGCTTCATTCCGTGGTTCGCCGAAGAAGCCCGGCGCCTCTATGGACAGAACATTCCCAGCCACATTCCCGGCGCTCATCTGGGTACGGTCAAGGAACCGGTCGGCGTTTGTGCACTGCTGACACCGTGGAATTTCCCCTCGGCCATGATCACCCGCAAAGCCGCTGCCGCATTGGCCGCCGGTTGCACCGTGGTCGTCAAGCCGGCCCACGAAACCCCTTACTCGGCATTCGCCCTGGCGCAACTCGCGGAAGAAGCCGGGGTCCCCGCCGGGGTCTTCAACGTGGTGCTGGGTGAACCACAGATGGCCATGCAAACCCTGGTGCAGGACACGCGCGTGCGCTCGGTGAGCTTCACCGGTTCCACCCGCGTCGGCAAGTTGGTCTTGCAAGCGGCTGCTCATGACGTGAAGAAAGTCTCGCTGGAACTGGGGGGCAACGCGCCATTCATTGTCTGCGCCGATGCCGATCTGCAACGGGCGGTGAAAGTCGCGGTGGCCGCCAAGTTCCAGACTTCCGGCCAGGATTGCTGCGCCGCCAACCGGATCATGGTCGAGCGTTCGGTCTATCCGGCGTTTCTCGAGCGCTTTGCCGAGGCCGTGCGTGAGCTACGGGTCGGCCCGGCGATGATCGGCGAGCGGGAGCAACAGGTGGAGGTGGGTCCGTTGATGCACCAGGCCGCCTTCGATGTGACTGCCGAGCGCGTGGCCGATGCGTTGCAACAGGGTGCGCAACGGCTGGTGGGCGGCGAAGCCCATGCCCTCGGCGGCTTGTTCTACCAGCCCACGGTGCTGGCCGACGTCACGCCGCAAATGCGCATTTACCGTGAAGAGAACTTCGCGCCGATTGCCGGGGTGATGCCGTTCGACACCCTCGACCAGGCCATCGAGATGGCCAACGACACCGAGTACGGTCTGGCGGCCTACATTTGCTCCAATCGCCTGGATCTGATCTACCCGCTGATCCGTCGACTCGACCACGCCATGGTCGCGGTCAACGGCGTCAAGTTCACCGGCCATCCGATCCCGTTCGGTGGCATGAAAGCCTCGGGGCTGGGCCGTGAAGGCGGCACCGAGGGCTTCGAAGCCTTTGTCGAAACCAAATACTTTTGCTTGCACCATCAAGGCCAGTTCTAAGGCCCGTTCCCAGGAGATCGCCATGAACCAAGAATTCGACCCGCTGTTCGAACAAGACCGTGCCCACTTCATGCACCCCTCCACCCACGCTCACGACCATGCCAGCGGTGCGCTCAAGGGGCGCATCATCACGGGTGCTTCGGGCATCCGCATCCGTGACCACGAAGGTCGCGAATTGATCGACGCCTTTGCCGGCCTGTATTGCGTCAACATCGGCTACGGCCGCACCGAAGTGGCGGACGCCATCTACAAGCAGGCCAAGGAGTTGGCGTACTACCACACCTATGTCGGCCACTCGACCGAGGCGATCATCGAACTGTCGAGCCGCATCATCGACTGGGCGCCGGAAGGGATGAAAAAGGTCTATTACGGCCTCTCCGGTTCCGACGCCAACGAAACCCAGATCAAACTGGTGCGTTACTACAACAACGTGCGAGGTCGGCCGCAGAAGAAGAAAATCATCTCTCGTGACCGTGGTTATCACGGCTCGGGCATCATGACCGGCAGCCTGACCGGCCTGCCGAGCTTTCATCAGCATTTCGACCTGCCGGCCGAGGGCATCAAGCACACCGTGTGCCCACACTGGTACCGCAAGGCACCCACCGGCATGGATGAAGCGGCCTTCGTGCGTTACTGCGCCGACGAGCTGGAAAAGATGATTCTGGCCGAAGGCCCGGACACCGTGGCCGCGTTCATCGGCGAGCCAGTGATGGGCACCGGTGGGATCATCGTTCCTCCGGCAGGCTACTGGGCGGCGATTCAGGCGGTGCTGAACAAATACGACGTGCTGCTGATCGCCGACGAAGTGGTCTGCGCCTTCGGTCGCCTGGGGGCGAAGATGGGCAGCCAGCGTTATGGCATGCGTCCGGACCTGATCACCACGGCCAAAGGCCTGACCAGCGCCTATGCGCCGCTTTCGGCGGTGATCGTCGGCGAAAAAGTCTGGGATGTGATCGAGAAAGCCTCCGAGTCCCACGGCCCGATGGGGCATGGCTGGACCTACTCCGGGCATCCGATTTGTGCGGCGGCGGCCCTGGCCAACCTCGACATCCTGGAGCGGGAAAACCTCACGGCCAACGCCGACAAGGTGGGTGCCTATCTCAACCGCCGGATGCGCGAAACCCTTGAGGGTCATCCGTTGGTGGGTGAAGTGCGCGGCGACGGCATGCTCGCGGCCGTCGAATTCATGGCCGACCGTGAACAGCGCACGCCCTTCGATGCGGCCTTGAAGGTCGGCCCGAAAGTCTCGGCGGCCTGCCTTGAGCACGGCATGATCGCCCGGGCTATGCCCCATGGCGACATCCTCGGCTTCGCCCCGCCATTGATTCTCACCGAGTCTGAAGCGGACTTGATTGTGAACATCACCAAGGGTGCCGTTGATCAAGTGGCCAATGAGCTGTTGGGCTAAATCCTGGGTGAACATACAAACCCGCCCATGGAGTGATGGGCGGGTTTTCTGGGTTATCTGATCAGACCGTCAGTACCGGATAATCCGTATATCCCTTGGCGCCGCCTCCATAGAAAGTTTGCGGGTCGGCTTCGTTCAGCGGTAGCTCGTCACGCAGGCGCTGCACCAGATCCGGGTTGGCCAGCGCCCAGCGCCCGACAGGTGCCATATCGGCAAGCCCGGCCTCGATGTCGGCTGCCAGGTGTTCGCGGGCGCGGTTCACCCGGTTGACCAGCAGTACGCCTGGCCATCCCTGGCGCAGTGTCTTGAGCAGGGCATCGTTACCGTTGTGGGCCAGGTGCAGGTAAGCCAGGTTGCGTTGTGCCAGCTCGGTAACCAGCATGCTGTACAGCTCTGCATGCTCCGGGCCTTCTGCGATGCCACCCAGCGCGGAGCCTGGCGACAGGCGAATACCCGTACGGTCGGCGCCGATCTCGGCCACCACGGCATCGACCACTTCGAGTGCGAAGCGCAGTCGTCGCTGGATGGAGCCGCCATAGGCGTCGTCCCGCTGGTTGGCATTGACAGCCAGGAACTGCTGGATCAGGTAACCGTTGGCGCCGTGGATCTCCACGCCGTCAGCACCCGCTTCGATGGCACGGGCTGCAGCCTGACGGAAATCGTCCACGGTAGTCCGAATGTCCTGCTCGCTCATGGCGCGTGGCGTCGGCACTTGCTGCATGCCCTGAGGTGTAAAGATCTGCGCGTCTGGAGCGATGGCCGATGGCGCCAGAGCCTGACGGCCATGGGCGGTATTGGATGGATGTGACATGCGTCCGGCGTGCATCAGCTGAATGAACAGGTGGCCGCCGCCGACATGCACCGCATCGCTGACCCGACGCCAGCCAGCCACGTGGGCATCGCTGTGCAACCCTGGGGAGTCGAGAAAGCCCTGGCCGTCGGCGCTGGGTTGCGTGCCTTCGCTGATCAACAGCCCCAGTGAGGCGCGCTGGCCATAGTATTCTGCGGCCAGCGGGCCTGGTGTGCCGTCGGGCAGCGCACGGCTGCGGGTCAGGGGCGACATGGCCAGGCGATGTGTCAGTTGGAGTTTGCCGAGCTGGATAGGGTCCCAGAGCGAGGTCATCAGGTGTCTCCTGCGGATGAGTTGAGGTGCGTTCGCGTGAGACACAGCTTATTGTGTTCCGTATTTGTGAAATAGATTCTGATATTTGGACTTAATGTCTCATAAATGGATCGATCATGGACCTTTCAGCCTTGGCGGACTTCAATCTTGTGGCGGCCCATGGCGGCTTCGGCAAGGCCAGTCGCTTCAGTGGACGTCCCAAGGCCACGCTTTCGCGGCGTGTCATGGACCTCGAGCAAAGCTTGGGCGTTCGGCTTCTGGAGCGCGGGGCACGGTCGTTGCGTCTGACCGAGGAAGGGCAGGTGTTGCACGAGCGCACCCATGGCTTGCTGGGCGATATCCTCGAGGCGGGCGAGTTGGTCTCGGCAGGGCAGACCAGCCCGCGCGGCTACTTGCGGGTCAGTGCGCCGGTACTGTTCTCCCACACGCTGGTCGGCCGCCTCGCGGCAGGTTTCGCCCTGCGATACCCGCAGGTACGTCTCGATATCACTGCCGAGGATCGCAATGTCGACTTGGTCGAGGATGGTTACGACGTGGTGATTCGCGTCAATCCAAAAGCGGACGCGCTGCTGGTGGGGCGCTGCTTTGCCCGCGATGACATGCTGCTGGTAGCACCGGCAGCCTTGCCTCGGCCTAGCGCAAGCTGCGACGGCGAGATCGCCGAAGTACCTGCCGTGGCGTTGGCCAACCGGTTCGATAAGGGTCCCTGGCACTACCAAGACGGTGACACCCTGGGCACGGTGATGCCGGACGTGCGCCTGCGCCTGTCATCGTTGATCATGATCCGTGATGCAGTGCTCGCCGGCGCGGGGGCTGCGTTGATCCCCCGATCCTTGCTGCAGCGCGACGAGCAACTGGCAAAGCTGTCGATCTGGGGACGCATGCCTGACAGGCCTATCGAGCTATGGGCCCTGCATGCCTCGCGTCGGTTGGTTAGTCGCAAAGTTACGGCGTTCATCGACTATCTGTGCGAAGCCTTCCCCGATCAGATACTCGGCCATGGGTTCTCAGCCGATTGACCTGTCGCCCGCAAGGAACGCCAGCAGATCGTGGAGCACGGCGTCCTTTTGCTCGATCAGCAGGTAATGGCCGGCTTCGGGATATTCGAGGTATTGCGAATGCCCGATCATCTGCGCTGCCAGCCGGCCGGTGGTCGCGGCTGGGGCGCTGTCATCGCGGGCGCCATGCAGGATCAAGGTCGGCACCTTGATTCCAGCCAGGTCCTGGCGAAAATCGGTGGCGTACCAGGCTTGGGCGCAGGCTGCGATAGCACGCTCAGAGGACTGGTAGGTCTGGGCCAGATACCAGTCACGCAGCCCCGGCTCCGAGAACGAGGCCTGCGCATAGTCGCCAAAGAAGCGCTGTCGATCCTGACGCAACGCCTGCATCAAGCCGTCGAAGGCTGCCAACGGCATACCGTCGGGGTTGCCTGGCGAGCTGGCCAGCTGCGGTGTCACCCCGGCCAGCAGCACGGCCGCTGCGATTCGACGGTCGCCGTGGCGGGTCAGGTAACGCGCCACTTCGCCGCTACCCATCGAATACCCCACCAGTGTCACATCGTGCAGGTTCAGGTGCTCGATCAGTTGCGCGAGGTCGTTGCTGAGGGTGTCGTAGTCATAGCCGCTCCAGGGCTGGTCGGAGCGCCCGAAACCGCGGCGGTCATAACTGATTACGCGGTAACCGGACTCGGCCAGGCGGGTGGCATGGTAATCCCAGCTGGCAGACGACATCGGCCAGCCATGGATCAACACCACGGGGCGGCCATGGCCCCAGTCGTTGTAGTGCAGGGAAACTGCGTCCGAGGTCAGGAACTTAGGCATGTGGTGAATCCGAACGGGGAAGGAGCCGATATTCTGGTGGGGGCGGCGGGAGGGGAATAGCTCCTGAACCGGGACAGGCTGATCCGAATCATGGACACCCGTGCATCTCTGAAACATGGCTTATCATCCGTCCGACACCAGACAGTGGAGCAATGATATGAAGCCATGGTTCGCACTGGCCCTGCTGGCCACACTCGTGGGTTGCTCCAGCAGCCCCTTGCAGCTGCGCCCTGAGCGCCAGCAGAGCGATGCGTGCAGGACCTACCGATCAATGATGACCGCGCCCATGGCGCCGGATGCCATGGCGCGGCTGCGTGAGGCTTGCGAACAGTCAGGCCAAGGTTGAGACCTCAGCGCGCCTGGGGAAGTAGCCATTGCAGTCACGCACGCGGGACAGCGGCCGATAGTCGCGCCTTGCTCAATGGGACGAAACATACACGGGGGAGCCAGTGGGGGCGGGCAGTGCATAGGTTGCCTTCATCCAGTCGATCTCGGCCTGGGGCGTACGGCCGAAGAAGCGCTTGAACTCGCGGCTGAACTGCGAGGGGCTCTCGTAGCCGACGCTGAAGGCGGCTGCCGATGCGCTCAGGGCGTCGTGCAACATCAGCAGGCGTGCCTGGTGCAGGCGGGCCGACTTCAGGTACTGCATGGGCGAAGTGTTGGTCACGCTACGAAAGTGCCGATGGAAACTGGGCACGCTCATGCTGGCCTCGCGGGCCAACGACTCTACGTCCAGATGCTCCCGGTAGCGGCTGTGAATGGTGCGCAGGGCGCGGGTCACCTTGGCGAAATGGCCGTGCCGAGCCAACGCCGCCCGCAGCGAGCCGCCCTGCGCGCCAGAGAGGATGCGGTAGTAGATTTCACGCACCAGCGCCGGGCCGAGGATCTGTGCGTCGCTGGCGATGGCCATGGCTTCAAGAAAGCGCAATGTCGTGGCCTGCAATGCATCGTCCATGGGCGAGGCGTACATGCCCTGTGGCGGTTCGCTGCTGCTGCCCAGCAGTTCATCCACTTGCAGGGTCAGCTCGCTGGCCAGCTGCAGGTCCAGGCGTATGTAGATGGCCAGCATCGGCTCGCGTTCGCTGGCATCGGTTTCCATGGTGAAGGGCACCGGAACCGACACCACCAGGTAGTGCCGAGCGTCGTACACATATACCTGGTCACCCAGGTAGCCGCGCTTGCAGCCTTGGCAGAGGATGACGATGCCGGGCTCGTAGAGCACCGGCACATGGCTCAGCGGCCGGTTCGAGCGCAGGAAGCGCACGTCTTGCAGCGCGCTGAGGTTATAGCCTTCCACCGGCGCGAGCTGCGTGAGCAACTGCACCATGCGCGCGCTGCGGGTGTCGGTCCGTGTCACTGCCCGGTCCTCTGCCTGGCGCTCAACCATCGGTCGAGTAGGTCAGGTCTTGCCATAGATCGATCTCCTTGCTCATGCGCTGCAGCTTGTCGCGCACCAGGCCCAGTGCGTCGCTGCCCAGCAACAGGTGGTCGGGCGGGCTGGGGCTGGCGATGACCTGCAGGATCGCCTGGGCGGCCTTGCGCGGATCGCCCAGCTGCTTGCCGCTCTTGTCCTGGCGCGCCTTGCGAATCGGGTCGAAGCTCTGGTCATAGTCGGCGATGCTGCGCGGTGAACGCTGCATGGAGCGACCGGCCCAGTCGGTACGGAACGAGCCCGGCGCCACTGCGGTAACGGCGATGCCAAACGGGCGAAGTTCCTGGCTCAGGGTATCGGAAATGCCTTCCAGTGCGAACTTGCTCGAGCAATAGTAGGCGATGCCCGGCATCGTGATGGTGCCGCCCATGGAGGTGATGTTGATGATGTGCCCGGCCCGTCGCTCTCGAAAATACGGGACGAAGGCCTTGGTGATGGCCACGGCGCCGAACACGTTGACCTCGAACTGGCGGCGCATCTCCTCCAGTGGCGATTCCTCGAAGATGCCTTCGTGGCCGTAGCCTGCGTTGTTCACCAGCACATCAATGGGGCCGTGAAGCGCCTGCACCTGTGCAACCACCGCGTCTATGCGGGCGAAGTCGGTGACATCGAGGATCACCGCGTGAGCGCGTTCGCTGTCCAGGGTCTGAAATGCCGTCAGCGCGCTGTCGTTGCGCACAGTGCCGATGACGCGATGGCCTGCAGCAAGCGCCGCTTGGGCCAGGGCACTGCCAAAACCACTGCTGACGCCGGTAATAAAGAGAGTCTTGCTGTCACTCATGATCGCGATCCTGTGTGTGGAGTACGCGAGCATGCTAGGTGGATTGGCTGATCGTCCCTATGCCGGGGGCTCTTGAAACCTTGCCCATTTCTATCAGAAGCGAGCGTGGTCATCCTGCGAGGGATGCTGCAGGCAAAGAAAAGCCCGCTGGGGAGGGCGGGCGAAGTATTTCACGGATGTAGGGTGACTGTGCCAGCCGCGACGTGAAAATGTCGTGAAGGGGGTGTCAAAAAATGCGTACAACGGGCGGGAAACCAATTTTGGGAAAGCCCCTACTGCCAATGGCTATTTGGATGGCATGCATCGCTAAAGCGTCCCTGGAGAATCCTTTCTCGGTCAATGTCGATCAGTGTCTAGAGGAACGATTCCGTGTGCTTTCACAAAACCAGAACCATGGGGGCGCTCCTGGCGCTCCTGGCGCTGCAGGGTTGCGCCAGCATCATCAGTGACTCCAAGTATCCGGTGACTGTCACGAGCAGCCCGGCGGGTGCGAATTTCGAGGTCATCAACAAATCAGGGGTGGTCGTTCATCGCGGCAGCACCCCTGGGGTCGTGACACTGATGTCGGGGGAGGGATATTTTCGCGGCCAAACCTACACGTTGCGTTTCATGAGGGAGGGGTACCCAGATCGACAGGTCGAACTCGACTCGAGTGTGGACGGTTGGTACTGGGCGAACATCTTGTTGGCGGTGTTATCGGCATGCTGATCGTCGATCCGCTGACCGGAGCGATGTACAAGTTGCCGGACGAGGTCTCGGCTGACCTTGGGCAGCCAGTGGCGGAAGCGGTGCAGGGCGCGCTTCGGATCGTCTCGATCAATGACCTTGATCCCGCGCAACGCGCCCAGCTTGTTGCCCTTCAATAAGGGGAGATTGGGCGGGGTGCAGGGAAGGTTTTATGCCCTGCACCCACGTTGCGCTGTCAGAAGCCAGGCGCGATCTGCCCTTTGTAGCGGGTCAGGATGAATTGACGCACTTCAGGGGAGTTCAGCGCTTTGGCCAGTTTCTGGATGCCGGGATCCTGGAGATTGTCCGGACGCGCCACGAGGTATTCCACGTACAGATCCTTGCCTTTTTCGACGATCAGCGCGCTGCTGGTATCGATACCTGCCTCCAGCGCGTAGTTGGCGAACACGAATGCCAGGTCCACCTGTTTCACCGAGCGCGCCAGCATTGCCCCTTCCAGCTCACGGATCTTCAACTTGTGCGGGTTGGCGACGATGTCGCGCTGGGTCGATTGCGGGTTGCTGGGGTCCTTGAGTTCAATCAGCCCGGCCTCGGCCAGCAGTACCAGGGCACGACCGGTGTTCACCGGGTCATTGGGAATGGCCACGCTGGCACCGTCCGGCAGCTCCGCGAGGTTCGTGTACTTGGCCGAATAGGCACCGAACGGCTCGATGTGCACGCCGACCACCGGGACCAGGTCGGTGTGTCGAGTCTTGTTGAAGTCGTCGAGGAAGGGACGGTACTGGTAGTAGTTTGCGTCCAGGTTCTTCTGCGCAAGCTGCAGGTTGGGCTGGATGAAGTCATTGAACACCTTGATGTCCAGGTCGACACCTTCCTTTGCCAGTACCGGTTTTACGAACTCGAGGATCTCGGCGTGGGGAACGGGGGTGGCACCGACGACCAGGTGCTCGTTGGCCTGAACGTTGAGGGCGATGACGGCAGCCAGGGTGGCGAGGATTTTCTTCATGGGAATGCTCCGAATAAGGTCGGGGATCAACGTCGGGTGAAGTGTCTGACAAGGCGATCGCCACTCATCTGCAGGGCCTGCACCAGCAGGATCAACAACAGTACGGTGACGACCATCACATCGGTCTGGAAGCGTTGGTAACCAAAACGGATGGCCAGGTCGCCCAGGCCGCCGCCACCGATCACACCGGCCATCGCCGTGTAGTCGACCAGCACGATGGCGGTGACGGTGACGGCGGCGATCAGCCCGGTACGGGCTTCGGGCAGCAGGGTGTGGCGGATGATCTGCCAGGTGCTGCCACCCATGGCCTGGGTGGCCTCGACCACGCCACGGTCGACTTCGCGCAGGGCGGTCTCCACCAGGCGCGCGAAGAACGGCGTACAGCCCACCACCAGTGGTGGAATGGTGCCGCGCACACCGAGCGAGGTGCCGACAACCAAGGTGGTCAGGGGTATCAGCACGATCAGCAGAATGATGAACGGCAATGAGCGCAGCACGTTGACCACGGCCGACATGGCCCGATAGGCCGGCGCATTGGCCAGCAGCTGGCGTTGCCCGGTGAGAAACAGCAGCACCCCCAACGGCAGCCCCAGCGCTACGGTGAAGCCCAGTGCGGCGCCAAGCATGCTCAGGGTCTCGAGGCAGGCGAGGCCGATTTCACTCCAGTCCAGGTTGGCCAACAGTGCATTCATCGCCCACGCTCCTGGCGCAACGCAGCCACCGGATGGGGCGCACGCAGGCGATCACCTTGGCCGAACAGCTTGTTGCGCAGGCTGCCTTCGGCGTACTCGCGCTTGAACAGGCCGCGAGCCTGCAGTTCCGGAACCAACAGATCGACCACGGCAACGAAGGTTTCCGGCACGACCACGCTGGACAGGTTGAAGCCGTCCACGTCGGTCTCTTCGACCCAGGCCTGCAACTGATCGGCGACGGTCGAGGGCGATCCGACCAGCAGCGGGCCGTCGCCACCCAGGCAGCAGTATTCGGCGATCTCGGCAACGGTCCAGGTCCGCGTCGGGTCGGCGCGGGTGAAGCCCTCGACCACCGACTGGATGGCTTCGCTGGGCACCTCGCGAAGAATCTGGTCGGGGCTGTAGGCAGCGAAATCGATGCCGGTCCAGCCCGACATCAGCGAGAGCGAGCCGCTGGCACTGGCGTACTCGCGGTACTCGCGCAGACGGGCCTGCGCGGCCTCGTCGGTTTCAGCGACGATCACCGTGAGCTGTTCGAGGATCAGGATGTCGGAGCCCTTGCGCCCGGCGGCGACCGCGGCGGCACGTAGATCGCTCACCTGCTTCTTCAGCACGGTCTTGCTCGGTGCGGCAACGAACACGCATTCGGCGTTTGCTGCGGCAAAGGCTCGTCCTCGGCTGGATGCCCCTGCCTGGTAGAGCACGGGTGTGCGCTGGGGCGATGGGGCGCTGAGGTGGAACCCCGGAACCTTGAAGTAGGGGCCGTCATGCTCGATGCCGTGGACTTTGCTCGGGTCGGTGTAGACACCGCTGGTACGATCGGCGCGCACGGCATCCTCGTCCCAGCTGGTTTCCCAAAGCTTGTAGCAGACCTGCAGGTATTCCTCGGCCAGCGCGTAGCGCTGGTCATGGCTCAGTTGTTCGGGCTGGCCAAGGTTGCGTGCCCCGCTGGACAGGTAGGAGGTCACGATATTCCAGCCGGCACGGCCCTGGGTCAGGTGATCGAGGGTGCTCATGCGCCGGGCGAAGGGAAAGGGATGCTCGAACGACACCGAGGCGGTGACGCCAAACCCCAGGTGGCGCGTGGCTGCGGCCATCGCCGGTACCAATTGCAGGGGGTCGTTCAACGGTACCTGGGCGCCGCTGCGCAGCGCTTCGTCGGCATTGCCGCCGTAGACGTCATAGACACCCAGCACATCGGCGAGGAACAGGCCGTCGATACAGCCGCGCTCGAGGGTCTGGGCCAGTTCGATCCAGTAGTGGATATCGGTGTAACGCGTCGCCTGGTCGCGCGGATGGCGCCACAGCCCAGGCGACAGATGCCCGACCGTGTTCATGGCGAAGGCATTGAGACGGATCTGCTTGGTCATGGCGCGGCCTCAGTTCCAGTCGTGGCGCGTGGGGCGGATACCGTTCAGGGCCCAGTTGCCGACCAAGTGGTATTTCCAGCGCACGGGGTCGTGCAGGGTATGCACCCGGGCATTGCGCCAGTGCCGGTCAAAGTTGTGCTGCAGCAACGAGGAGCGGGTCCCGCCCAGTTCGAACAGGCGATTGCTGGCCTCGATCGACACCTCCGTGGTCAGCACCTTGGCCTTGGCCACCGCCACCGAGGCAGCGGCGACGTTGTCTTCGTTCGGCGCAGGCTTGGCGGCATCCAGCACCTTGCCGGCGCGTTCGAGCAGGGCCTCGGCGGCCTCCTGGCGGATCTCCAGGGAGCCGATCTGAATGATGGTGAGCGGATCCTCGCTGGCCTTTTCAACACCGGCATCGATCCACGGACGGGCATGGTCGCGTACGAAGGCAATGGTGTCGTCCAGCGCCGCGCGGCCGATACCGGCGTCAATCGCCGCAGTGGTCAGTTGGGCGAAGGGTCCGGCGAGGGTAGGGTGCTCGTAGGAGCGGTAGCTGGGGAACAGGTTGAATGCGGGCACGCGCAATCCGTCCAGCAGCACGGTGCCGCTGGAGGTGGTGCGCTGGCCCATGCTGTTCCAGTCGTCGACGACCACCAGCCCAGGAGTGCCACGTGGCACAAAGGCCAATTGCGCCCGGTCCAGTTCGTCCAGGGCCAGGACGCCGATCCAGTGGGCATAGAGCGAGCCGGTGCAGTAGCCCTTGCGGCCGTCGATGCGGTAGCCGTCGGCTTCGGCAACCAGGCGGGTACGGATGTCCTGGACGGTCTTGCCACCGGTTTCAGACAGTGCATTGGCAAAGCGATGGCCTTTTAGCACCAGGTCGAAGAAGAAGCGGCGCTGCTCTTCGGTGCCTTGCAGGCGAATGTCTTCGAGCAGGCAGTAGTGGTTTTGTGGAATCTGGCCAAGCGAAGGGTCGGCGGCCGAGACGATGGCGATCACCTGCGCCAGGGTGGCGAAGGACACTTCGGCACCTCCGTAGGCACGTGGCACGGTGATGCCCCACAGACCGCTGTTGGAATAGGCATCGACCACATCGGCAGGGACTTCTCGACGTCGGTCACGCTCGGCAGCGCCTTCGCGCAGCAGCGCGGCGATCTGGTGGGCAACGGCGATGGCTTCGGCATCGTCGCGGATGACATGGGCATCCGGCTGGCGGATGTCGTAGGAGGCTGAGACGGCAGGCGTGGACATGGGTTCCTCGGGAAACTGTGCGTGTACACAGCTCACCGGAGCAGAAACCGTGCCAGCGGCTTTATTTCAATAAAATCAATGGTTTGAAATTGTTTTATGCGGGAGGTGTCGCCCTTTGGGCAATCAACTGTTGGCCAGGTGTTGCTGGTCAGACAGTTGCCAGGGAAACATGTCGCCGTGCATGCCGACCCGCGCTGCAGCCTCGCTTGCCTACAACATCCATCCCCTCGGGTCTGTGTAAGGGTTATGTAAAAAACCGTTTAAGAATTGTGAACAACTGTATTCTGAAAAGACCTACACCATTGGCCAGACCCATGAACCAACTTCCGTCGCAGTCAGAGGCTGCACGCGGGGCGTTCTCCAGCTTTGAGGCGTGTCGCAATACCCAGAAAGGCCCTGTGGTGATCCTGGCGTCAGGTGCGTCAGCGAAAGACTTTCCGCTCGAAGATTTTGCCAGCGTCCCGATCATCGCCATGAATGGCTCCATTTCGATGCTGGTGGGCACGGATGTGCGTCCGTTCTTCTACATTTGCACCGACAAGGATTTCTGCAACCAGCAACCCGAGCTTTTTGCCACGGCATTGCACACCAGTCCGCGACTGGCGCTGTGGCCGGAGCAGTTCGACCTGTTCGACCTGCCTGACGACACCGAGCGCTACCCGCTGCTCAAGGCTCTGGAGCCAACGTTCAGCGAATGGCTGGGGCTCGGTGATGGACGCTATGCGCGCAACCGCGCGCTGTGGAGCAAGCGGGCGCGTTCGATCGGTTTCAGCAGGAACCTGTCATACGGGTTCTTCGATGCCCGGACTGTGGCTTTTGTGGCCCTGCAACTGGCCTACCACCTGGGCTTCGATGACGTGCTACTGGTCGGCGTGGATCTGAACCAGTCGGCAGGGCGCTTTTATGAGACCAGCGGCGGCAAGCGTTCGCCCTGCGGCCTCGACCAGCATTGGGAAAGCCGTATCCTGCCGTCACTGACCCTGATGGCGCATCAAGTGGTGGGTGAGCGTTTCCGCGTTCATAACCTCTCGACCCGCTCACGCATCCCCCCGGCATTGATCCCCAGGATCGACCTGCAGCAGGCCCGCGCCCTCGCGGCGCGAGCGACGGCCGTGGTTTGAGCATTGCACGTCAAGAAAGCGGATGCAGCACGATCGCGCGATAGGTAGAGTGCCGGGGGTCGCCAGCCAGCATCAGGAGTTGCCTGTGTCCAGCGCTTTCACCCTCATGTCATCGCCAGTCGGCACCCTGACACTGGTCGCCCGTGGCGAGTGCCTGGCCGCCGTGCTATGGGAAGAGGAGCGTGCCAACCGGGTGCGCCTTGGCGAACTGCACCGTGATGACCAGGTGCCCGTACTGCGGGAAGCTGCCCGTCAGTTAGGCGAGTATTTCGCCGGCCAGCGGCAGCGCTTCGAGCTGCCGCTGGACTTCGATGGCACGGAATTCCAGCGCCAGGTGTGGGCGGCGCTGCTGACCATTCCTTTCGGCCAGACTCGCAGCTACAGCGATATCGCCCGACAGATCGGCAACCCCACGGCAGTGCGTGCGGTAGGGGCAGCCAATGGCCGCAACCCGATCTCGATCATCGCACCCTGCCATCGGGTGATCGGTGCCTCGGGCAGCCTGACAGGCTTTGCTGGCGGGTTGCCGGCAAAGCAGTATCTGCTGGCGCTCGAGGGCAGGCAGAGCCTGTCGCTGTTCTGAGCGCTCAGCTCAACCACCACGCCAATGCGCACAGCGCCAGTGCGAGTACCGAGCCTGCGAACAGGCTGTAGTGCCGATGCGCCTGTCGGGCATGGCGTTCGACCTCACGCAGGTACTGGCCGGGTGTCGGTGCATCCGGGCGATGGCGCAACCCTTCGGCGATGTCTGCCAGCCTGCCGCGAATCAGCAAACCAACCAGGTAGTAGCAGGAGGCATAGCTGGCGAATGCCAGCAGCAGGTACTTCACGGGGATCCTTCCTTGGGTGATACAAAGGGAGAGGATACCCTCAGCCGCCCGCCGTTAACCAGCGAAACTCAGGGCGCCGGCCGTGCAGCGAAGCGCTGGCGGAACCAGTCATCGAGCATGGCCCTCTCGGCATACAGGCGATCGCTGCTGCCCACGCGGCCTGGGCGGCTCAGGTACATCTTGTCGCTGACGCGTTCCTGGGCCTTGCGCTCGGGCTGGCCGGGTTGAACGAGGGTGTAGCTGAGGTCGATGGTCGGCCAGGTGATTTCGCGCATGAAACGTACGTTGTAGGCCTGACTGTTCCAGGGGTCGTAGCGGCCGGCCAGGTCGATGTCGCGGATGTCGATGTGTACTCGCTGACCGGGCTGAAGGTAGCGCTGGCCAAGTTTTTCCAGGTGCCGGGTGAGTACCTTCATCACTTCTGGGTCGGCGCCGCGCTCATAGCCGGGGCTGTTCAGGCTGGCATCGCGGAATTTTTCCGGGTGATCGAAGCTTACCTGGACCTGCGCGGGCGGGATGCCTTGTGCCATGCTGTCGTATGCCAGCACCAGCAGTGCAGCGCAGGCGAGGGTAGAGCGCATGATGCATCTCCGCGTTAGGGTCGTCGTTGTCGCGCCATTCTACGCCTGGTGCCGGCGACACAGCAGAGGAATGATGTAATGGCGCGTTTTCGGCAGCTAGCTGCCAACGACAAAGGGCGCGACTTGGCGGTCGGCGATATCCACGGGCACTTCCAACGCCTGCAGGCCGCGCTCGAGCAGGCGGCATTCGATCCCGAGGTCGATCGGCTGTTCAGTGTCGGTGACCTGGTCGACCGGGGCCCGGCCAGCGAAGAGGCCCTGAACTGGCTGGCGCAACCCTGGTTTCATGCCGTGCAGGGCAATCACGAAGCATTGGCCATCAGCCACTATCGCGGTGGCCTTGTTGATCTGGACATGTACCGTGCGGCTGGCGGGGGCTGGTTTCTCGACTTGCCCAAGGCTGAGCAGGCGCGCTTCGTCGAGCAGTTCGAGCGTCTGCCGGTCGCGCTCGAAGTACAGACTGCACACGGTTTGGTCGGCATGCTGCATGCAGACAGTCCGTTCGCCGACTGGGCTGAGCTGCGCGCCTGCCTGCAGACGAGGGACGACCCTGCCGTGCGCGAGGTCTGCCAATGGTCGCGCCGGCGCCTGAAGAGCGGCGATAGCCAACCCATCCAGGGGCTGCGTGCGCTGCTGGTCGGCCACACCCCGGTGCTCACGCACAAGGTATTGGGCAACGTGTGGCACCTGGATACCGGTGGCTGGAGCAGCGGTTTTTTCAGCCTGCTGGACATCGGTACGCTGACGCTGATCAACCAGTGACACATCTGCGACCTTCCCAAAAACGACCACCCACACATTCGGGGTATGTCTGCAGCCTGCCAGACCTCCCATAGTGACTCCATCGGCTCAATCCGGAGCAGTCACACGATGGAGTTGCTATGCGCAAGGCACTGAAGGTGATTGGCGGTCTGCTGCTGGTGTCCTCGACGGCACTGGTGCAGGCAGCGGCAGAGGGGGACAGCAGCAACACGCTCAGGCTGTACAACTGGACTGACTACATCGGTGAAACCACCTTGGCCGACTTCGAAAAGGCCACCGGCATCAAAGTGGTTTACGACACCTTCGATGGCTATGAAACGGTCCAGACCAAACTGCTCACCGGCCGCTCCGGCTACGACCTGGTCATGCTCAATGCATCGCTGGTACCGCCGCTGATCCAGGCCGGCGTATTCCAGACCCTGGACAAACAGCAACTGCCCAGTTGGCACAACCTCGACGAGCAGGTGGTCAGCAACCTGCAAGGTTACGACCCTGGCCTGAAGTACTCGGCGCCCTACACCTAGGGCAGCTCCGGCGTTACCTACAACGTCGACAAGATCAAGGCGCGCATGCCCGACGCACCGATCGGCTCGCTGGCCATGTTGTTCGACCCGGCCATTGTTTCGCGCTTCGCCGATTGCGGGGTGACTTTGATGGACGCCCCCACCGAAGTGATTCCACTGGCCCTGCAGTACCTGGGCAAGGATCCGCGCAGCGCCGCACCGGCAGATCTCAAGGCCGCCGAGCAGCTACTGCTGGGCATCCGCCCCTATATCCGCAAGTTCGACTCGGTCAACTACCTGACCAGCCTGCCCAACGGCGACGTGTGCCTGGCCTTGACCTGGTCGGGCGACTACGCCACCGCGCAGGCGCGTGCGGTGGAGGCGAAGAAGGCTATCAAGCTGGCGTTCTTCATTCCCAAGGAAGGCTCGCTGATCTGGTTCGACAACCTCTACATCCCCAAGGATGCGCCGCACGTCAGCAACGCCCATCGCTTCATCGAGTTCCTGCTGCAGCCACAGACCATGGCCAAGGTGACCAACTACATCCACTACGCAAACAGCAATGCCGCGGCCACCGCCCTGGTGCAGGCCGATATCCGCCAGGACCCGGCGATCTACCCGGACGCCAGACCCGTGAACGGCTGTTTGCGCAAAAGACCCAGACACCCAAGGACATGCGTGCGATCACGCGGGTCTGGAGCACGGTCAAGACCGGATTCTGAACACTTTCGAACGATCCTCGCCAAGGAGCTGCCCATGGCCACCTCAAGCAACGCATTCGCTATCGCCCACGACCCATTGGTGGAAGCCGACAAGGCCCATTACATGCACGGTTACCATATGTTCGACGAGCATCGCGAACAGGGCGCGCTGAACATCACCGAAGGCGAAGGCGCCTATATCCGCGATACCCAAGGCAACCGCTTCCTCGATGCCGTTGGCGGCATGTGGTGCACCAACATTGGCCTGGGGCGCGAGGAAATGGCCTTGGCCATTGCCGACCAGGTGCGCAAACTTGCCTATTCGAACCCGTTCTCGGACATGGCCAACGACGTGGCCATCGAGTTGTGCCGCAAGCTCGCGCAACTGGCGCCAGGCGACCTGGACCATGTCTTCCTTACCACAGGCGGCTCGACTGCCGTGGACACCGCCTACCGACTGATCCAGTACTACCAGAACTGCCGCGGCAAGCCGGGCAAAAAACACATCATCGCCCGCTATAACGCCTACCACGGCTCGACCACCCTGACCATGCAGATCGGCAACAAGGCTGCCGACCGGGTACCTGAATTCGACTATGCCCACGACCTGATCCACCACATCTCCAACCCCAACCCGTACCGCGCCCCGGACAACATGGACGAAGTCGAATTCCTCGACTTTCTGGTCGCCGAGTTCGAAGACAAGATTCTCTCCCTGGGGGCCGACAACGTCGCAGCCTTCTTCGCCGAACCCATCATGGGCTCGGGCGGGGTGATCATCCCGCCCGAGGGGTACTTCGCGCGCATGTGGCAGCTGTGCCAGACCTACGACATCCTGTTCGTCGCCGACGAAGTAGTGACCTCGTTCGGACGCCTGGGTACCTTTTTCGCCAGCGAAGAGCTGTTCGGTGTCACCCCGGATATCATCACTACGGCCAAGGGCCTGACGTCCGCCTACCTGCCGCTGGGTGCGTGCATCTTCTCCGAGCGTATCTGGCAGGTGATCGCCGAGCCGGGCAAGGGACGCTGCTTCACCCACGGGTTCACCTACAGCGGCCATCCAGTGTGCTGTACCGCGGCGCTGAAGAACATCGAGATCATCGAGCGGGAAAGCTTGCTGGAACACGTCAAGGATGTTGGCAGCTACCTGGAACAACGCCTGCAGAGCCTGCGCGAGCTGCCGCTGGTAGGCGATGTGCGCTGCATGAAGCTGATGGCCTGCGTCGAGTTCGTTGCCGACAAGGCGAGCAAGGCACTGTTCGACGATGCGATCAATATTGGTGAGCGCATCCACAGCAAGGCCCAGGCCAGGGGTTTGCTGGTGCGGCCGATCATGCACCTGAACGTGATGTCGCCGCCGCTGATCGTCACCCACGCCCAGGTCGACGAGATCGTCGAAACCCTGCGTCAGTGCATCCTCGAAACCGCGCGCGAACTTGCCG
Source organism: Pseudomonas sp. NBRC 111143 (assembly GCF_001320965.1). Lineage (NCBI taxonomy): Bacteria > Pseudomonadati > Pseudomonadota > Gammaproteobacteria > Pseudomonadales > Pseudomonadaceae > Pseudomonas > Pseudomonas sp. NBRC 111143. Next base: position 135,228 of record NZ_BCBT01000004.1, read on the forward strand.
CGCAAGGGCTGTATCAGGGGCGATGAGCAGCCTGCAACGGGCTGTGCGTGGGGTAGCCCGGCAGGCTAGACTGCCGGGCATGACCCAGGCCTCCCCCGACACACCGCTCACCTTGACCCTCGGTGCATTGCAGCAATGGCATGCGGCGCTGCAATGCGCATTGGTTCACAGCGAATCGCCCGACGCCCTGCAGCATCTGGCGGCAGCGCTTGGACATCTGGTTGCGGTCGAATCGATGATGATCAGCCTGGAGAGCCAGGGCCAGGCGCCGCAACTGCTGTACCAGCAAGGGATTCCCCTGGTTCATCGCGATGCCGTGCTGGGTCGTTACTTTGCCGCAGGCTACCTGCTGGATCCTTTTTGCCTGGCAGTGCAGGGTGGCCTGGCCGAGGGGTTTTACCATCTGCAGGACATCGCTCCGGACAACTTCTTCGACAGCGACTACTACAAGACCTATTACCTGGGCACCGGCTGCAGCGAAGACAGCTACTACATCGCCGACCTGTGCGATGGCCGCAAGCTTTCCTTGAGCTTGTTCCAGGGGCGTAGTGGCACGCACCTCAGCCCGCAGCAGATCGACCTGCTTCGCGCGGTCGAGCCGGTGGTGCGCGAACTGCTGGGCCGCTATGCACGGCACAACCTCGAGCCGGGCAAAGTGTCACTGGAGCACGGCAGCCTGCAGGCTGCATTCGACAGCTTCGGTTGCGAGGTGCTGACCGATCGCGAGCGTGAAGTCGCACACATGATCCTGCGTGGCCATTCGGTCAAATCCACTGCGTTGGAGCTGGGTATCTCGCCTGAAACCGTGCGCATGCACCGCAAGAATCTCTATCTGAAGCTTGGCATCAACTCGCAGTCGGAACTTTTCGCTCGGTTCATCGATTGGTTACGCCAAGCTTGAACATGCTTCAACTTTGCCAAGGGCGCCACAGTTTTGAGGGTTTGGGTTTGACATGGATGATGAAGCTATCGCCCGCCCGGGTGACTTTTCTAGCTTCTAGATTAAAAACATCCATGAGCCTCCTGGCGCTTTTCCCATTTGGCGTATTCCAAAGAAATGGTTGTCGTAAGGGCGTTCCAGACTGGGCGGCTTCATTCATGACCTTGAGCGTTTCTTGATTGATGACAGTGTCATGGATGATTATGTTTGGGCTTCGGTCAAATTTTTCTCGCTCTGAGACTGCGTCATACTGCAGTTTAGCAACATCGCTGGCAAAGTAATGCTTGTGGCGTGGGTCTTTAAAAATTGCATAAACTATCCATGCCCTGGGGAAATAGTCACTTTGAAATATATCGCCCTCAATGTTTGTGGAGATGAAATTTCCGGATTGGCGAACCTGCGCATTGCCTTTGATCCAGTTCATTCGAATTTGCATGGCAGGATCGATGTCCAGTGAAGAGGTCCAGCTCTGTTGGGGGTTGCTGGGGGCGGGCACCGATGTTGTCGCTGCGATCTCGGCGGGGGGTGTCGGTGCCGGAGGTTCGACTGATTTCACGTATGTCATGGCATCTTTGGCAGGCCCGAAGTCATTATTAATCCCGCTGATGATATATGCGGCGAGGTCTCTCGGGTCTGGATCCGTTTCCTGGACGAGCTCCAATATCGCCAATACAACATTGCGGTCGATGTCACGCAGTTTTTCGGCAAGGGTTTCTATTTGGGCTTCTTCCGGCCACTCCCATATCCGTCCATCACGATCCATGCCCGAGCACGGATTATTCCTGAGCATACGGAATAGATTTAGCCCATCCGCCGTGCCTGCCGGGTCTGCACTCAGCCAGCGTCCAACCCAAGGCTGACAGTACCGATAACCGTAGTAATACAGCCCCGTCGCATCCCGCTCCTTGCCCGAATAACGGAGGGTTTTGTATTTCGCCTCGGTCTGACTTCGTGTTGTCAGCACGGATGTGCCGCCATACGGATAGTATTCCTCTCGACTGATGAGGTTGCCGCTGCCATCTAATTCCAACCCGCTACTGCCCGTGAGGTTGTCGTAGCTGTAACGTATCTGGTCGTTGCCGATGTCGGTCGGTTTACCGATCTCCCAGTGCAGCACCCGAACTTGCGAGCGGCCAGCCTCGCCTACGGTGATTACCTGCAAACTCTGCATTTGCGTATCGCCAGACGCGTGAAACTTCAGTTCCAGTCCCGAAAGGTACAGTGTGCGATATATCTGTAGATTGCTGTTTGTTTTTTGTACGCTGACTTTAAGGATGCGCTGGCTATTCGAGTCATAGCGGTAGTGCTCACTGTCATCAGCGCCGCCCGCGCGTACCACAGGCGTCACCTTCAGCAGTTCGTTACGTGGTGTCCAGGTGAGGCTCTGACCTGGCTGAAGCTGAGTCTGTTGGCCACCGGTCCTGAACAGCGCATCCACGTCTGCGGCCTTGTCGGCCAAGGTGCTCAATACGGCTCGGTTACTGCGGTTGCTTGTGGTGATTTTCGTCGTGTAACCGCTGCCTGTGGCTGGATCGTGGCGTATCCGCGTCAAGTTGCCAGCGATGTCGTAAGTATAGGTGCGTAGATAACCGGTATAGGCAGAGTCGTCGGGGGAGGGCGGTATAGTAGCGGGCGGGAGATTGCAGCCCTGCTGGCCGGCGTTGGCCATTTCACGTCCAGTGGCGCTGACCAGTTGGTACAGGCTGTCATAGCGGTAACTATTCTGCGGCTGCACTTTCTGGTTGCGCCAGAAGCGCGTCTGTCCGGCGTTGTCGCTGACTTTCAGGACGTTACCCACCGGATCGTACGCATAGCGCAGGTCCTGCAGCATCTTCGCCCCTAGCACATGTCCTTTCGGGCGCTCCGTTCTGATCTCGCTGAGACGCTGCTTATAGGGTTCATGGGAATAAGCGGTCACCACGCCGTTACCGTGCTCCTCGCGCCGCTTCTGTCCCGCAGCCGAGTAAGCCAGCGCTTTCACTATGACCTGCTCGGTGCCGTCTTTCATTGTCAGCCAGCTGCCTGCGAGCAAGCCCGCCACGTCGTACGCCACTCGCTGCACATTCCCTTTTGCATCCGTAGTGGCCAATACAGCTGCGCAGGCGTCCGCAGTGGTCAGGGTGGTATGGCGTTCTCCCTCTGCGGCGAGCAGGTCATTCCAGTTGCAGGATGCTTGCCCCTTCCAGTTGGGGGGCATCTGCGCCTCACCCGACTCCTTCAGCAGGCGGCGGGTCAGGGACAGCGCGATGCCGGTGAGTGCCATCTTGTCGGTTTGCACCAGCCCCGCAGTATCGTAGTGACTGACGCATCGTCCGGCCAGATTCAGGCCTTTCCGCGCCTGCGAATTACTGCCATGGACAAAACGTTCAGTGATACAGGCAGCTTCGCCGCTGACCTGTTCTGTCAGGCTCAGTGGCCGCCCTGGGAGGGTACGGCCCTCATACTGCCAAGTGCGTGTCACCGACTGACTGTTGTCCTGTGTACCGCCAATGTCGGTGCTGAGGTTACTGACCGTGACGAGTGGGCGTCCTGCCGTGTCGCTCAGATTAAGGGTGGTGCCGTTATCCGCACCTTTTGTGTACAGGAACCCACCGTTCAGGTGCCTGAGATAGATGAAGTTGAACAGCCCGACGTCGTGCAGGCGAGGATCGGTACTGCTCATCAGAAAGCCTTGAGGGGCGTACCGATGGCGGGTAAGACGCTGGTGCTTGATATCTGGGGTGTCGGGGTGGCGATGGTGGGCGATGTCGCGCACCGGCAGTCCCCGGTTGTCGAGGGCTATGACACTTGGGGTGCCGTCGAATAGCAAAGGCAAAGGGCTCATCGGTGCTCTCCAATCCCTGAGATACAGCCAACTGAATGATGAAGGGAATTGTAGAGCAGGCTGGCGGCTATGCTCGGCAATTGGTACTGTTACGGGCTACATACCACGGTACGAAATCCAGGAGCGAACATGGCCCGCGGCGGTATCGACAAGGCGGCAGTACAGCAGGCACGGCAAGCGCTGATCGCCCGGGGCGAGCATCCGAGTATTGATGCAGTACGTATCGAATTGGGTAACACCGGTTCGAAAACCACCATTCATCGCTACATGCGCGAGCTCGAAGCGCTGCAACCGCTGGCTGACAAGCGTTCACCGGCCCTCAGCGACACGCTGGGGCGTTTCGTCGGCCAACTGGCCGAGCAGTTGCGCGAGGAAGCAGGGGCCCGTATTCGCGACGCGCAGGCGGTGTTCGATGAACAGCGCGGCCAATTGCAGGCGCAGTTGCAACTTGCCCAGCAAGCACTCGCGGCTGCTCACCAGCAACAACAGATTCAGGCCAGCGCCCTTGCGGCGGAGTCGGAAAAGCTCGAGACAGCGCTGAGCACTCTGCAGGCCGAGCAACTGCGCAGCGCCAGCCTCAACCAATCCCTGGGCGAACTGCGGCTCAGGCTGACCGACAAGGACGAGCAGTTGCAGCAGTCGCAAGGGGAATTGCGTCAGTTGCAGCAGGACGCGATCGCCCGCCAGGAAGAACTGACACACATGCACCGTGAGAATGAGCGCCTGCTGACCGAATACCGACAGGCCAGCGCCCAGCACAAACAACTCGACGAACAATTGGAGCAGCGCGATGCCCAGGTTCAAGGGCTGCGCTCGATCCTGGCCCAGGCGCAGGGGGCGAGCGAGGAGGTGCGCCGGCAGTTGGACAGCGAGCGTCAGGCGCTGGTGGGCCAGCGTGACATCTGCGCCGAACAGATGCGCCTGATCGAGCGCCTGCAGGATCGTCTGATACTCAGTGAGGCGCGCTGTGCGCAGCTCGAGACCTTCCAGGCAAAGGGCGCGTAGATAAATCAAACTTCGCCAGGCCCGCGCTTTCTTCTGTAGACACCGTTACGGAGAACGCACCATGAGCGAACAGAAACGTCCACACCCCGCGCAAGGGCCTCACTCATCCGACAAGGCGTCCAGCAAGCAGGACCTGGGCTTTGATCCGGACTCCCCTGACCTGGAGGATCCGCAAGTCGACCCGCAAGGTCCGGCAAAGCCACCTCGCGATCACGAGAAGAAAGGTAAGTAATCCATTCATGATCCCGGGCGTGCGCACGCGGCAGCAAGTGCCGCGCCCGCAGCCCGAGGGTTCAGCTGTCGAGCTGACGCGCCGCGTCTACGCCGGCACTGGACAACTTGATTGGATAACGCACGCTGATCTGGTGATCGGCATCGACATTGACGCTGCCATCATGGATCAAGCCGGCCTCCTGAAGCGTCTTGAGCATGCCGGCCACGGCCTTTTCGCCGCGGTAGTTGTCCAGTACTTCCTTACCCAGACCTTCAGGGTGGGCATGCAGTAGCCGAGTCAGTACTTCGGCGCGCAGAGCATCATTACTCATATCAAGCCTCTCTGATTACCTGTGGATCACTTGCCGTGCTTGGCCTGAAGCTGTTTGGCATGCTCCAGGTGCTTCTCGAGGGTGGGCAGGGTTTCGCTGGCGAAGGCCTTGAGCTCCGGCTTGTCGGACGATGCGGCTTCCTTCTTGAACAGCTCCACGGCTTTCTCGTGGGCATCGACCTGATTGTTGACATAGGACTTGTCGAACGACTCGTCGCGCCATTCCAGGATCATCTTCTTGACCTTGTCGGTGAGCGCAGCCTCGTCAGGCACTCTGATATCCAGCTTGCCGGCGATATCACCGAGTTTCTGGTTGGCCTGGGTGTGATCGGTGACCATCTGCTGGGCGAAGGTCTTGATCTCGGCATCCTTGCTCTTTTCCAGCGCCAGGTTGCCGGTTACGACTTCAGCGATACCGGCCTCGGTCGCGGCATCGACGAAGTCGTCGGATGAAGCGGCCATCACCTGCATCGAGGCAAGGCCCATGGCCATGCACAGACCGGCTCGCTTGAGGAACAGAGTATTCATGTGTCTCTCCTTGTCCGTGGTCGCGACATCGGTGTCGCAGACGGTTGAGCGTCGGTCGGCGGCGAAAGTTTGAAATTTCTCACCGGCGTCATGCTCGGCGGGAGGGGAAGGGGGTTGCAAGTAAACTGTTATAACGTAACATTTACGTGAATCAGCCTGCCTCAGGAAACGCACCGTGATCCGCAGAAACCCTTCCGGCCACCTCCCGCAAATCGCCGAATCGGCCTACATCGACAAGACCGCGATCATCTGCGGCAAGGTCATCATCAAGGACAATGTGTTCGTCGGCCCCTACGCGGTCATTCGCGCCGACGAGGTAGACGCCACCGGGGACATGGAGCCGATCGTCATTGGTGCCAACTCCAACATCCAGGATGGCGTGGTCATCCACTCCAAATCCGGCGCGGCGGTGAGTATCGGTGAATACACCTCCATCGCCCACCGCTCAATCGTGCATGGCCCCTGCGTGGTCGGTGATCGGGTGTTCATCGGTTTCAACAGCGTGCTGTTCAATTGCCGCGTGGGTGATGGCAGCGTCGTGCGTCACAACTCGGTGGTCGATGGTCGCGACCTGCCGGAGCGCTTTTACGTACCGCCCACCGAACATATCGGCCCACACACCGATCTTGACCGTTACCCACCGGTCAGCGTGTCAGCCTCGGAGTTCTCCGAGGATGTCGCCCGCACCAACATCGACCTGGTGCAGGGCTACAAGGCCCTGCAGAACGAGTTCTGATCATGGCCGACTTGCTGATACGCAACGCACGGCTGGTCAACGAAGGGCGCGAGTTCGAGGCTGACCTGCTGGTCGCCCGCGGGCGCATCGACAAGATCGCCGCGAGCATCGAAGGCGTGCGCGCTAAAGTCGAGATCGATGCGCAAGGGCAATGGTTGGTGCCGGGAATGATCGATGACCAGGTGCACTTTCGTGAACCCGGGGCAGAGCACAAGGGGAACATTGCCAGTGAGTCGCGGGCTGCGGTGGCGGGCGGCATTACCAGTTTCATGGACATGCCCAACACCGACCCGCCAACCCTCACCACCGCGGCGCTGGCCGACAAGAAACGTCGCGCGGCGGCCAGCTCGCAGGCCAACTACGGCTTTCACTTCGGCGTCAGTCGCGACAACCTGGACACCATCGCCGCGCTCGACCCGCGTGAAGTCGCCGGGGTCAAGGTGTTCATGGGCGCGTCCACCGGCAACATGCTGGTGGACGACCCGCAGGTGCTCGAGCGGCTATTCATCTATTGCCCGACCATCCTGCTGGCCCACTGCGAACACACCCCGAGCATCCTGGCCAACGAGACGCTGTGGCGGGAGCGCCATGGCGAATTCATTCCAGCGGCCGCTCACCCGCTGATTCGCGATGCCGATGCCTGCTATCGCTCCTCGTCAATGGCCGTGGACATGGCCAGGCGTTTCGGCACGCGCCTGCATGTGCTGCATCTGACCACCGCGCGCGAACTCGCACTGTTCGCCCCAGGTCCCGTCCACAACAAGCACATTACCGCCGAGGTCTGCGTGCATCACCTGCTGTTCGATGACAGCGACTATGCGCAACTCGGCCATCTGATCAAATGCAACCCGGCCATCAAGACTCGTGCCGACCGCGATGCACTGCGCCAGGCGCTGGCCGGCGACGTGATCGACGTGATTGGCACCGATCATGCTCCGCACACGCTCGAGGAAAAGCGCCGAGTCTATGGTCGCGCGCCCTCGGGCCTGCCACTGGTGCAGCATGCCTTACCAGCCGCGCTGGAGCTGGTCGGCGAGGGCGTGCTGAGCCTGACCCAGGTAGTCGACAAGACCAGCCACGCAGTGGCCCGCCTGTTCGCCATCCGCGAGCGCGGTTTTCTGCGCGAAGGCTACTGGGCCGACCTGGCGCTGGTCGAGCGCCTGGCGCAACCGCGCCCGGTCGCCGACGACCCGATCCTGTCCCGCTGTGGCTGGACACCCTTTCAGCATCGACGCCTGCGGCATGTGGTGCGCACCACCGTGGTATCCGGCCAACTCGCCTGGCATCAGGGCCAGGTGCAGCCACGCTGTCAGGGCCTGCCGCTGATGTTCGATCGATGACCCTTTATTGCACGAGTGTGCCCCATGACTGAAGAAGACTTGCTCGGCCAGCCGGCCGAGGCCTACATGAACGAACCCCAGCGCCAGTACTTTCGTAACCTGTTGCTGGGGCAGCGGGTGGAGTTGCAGGAGCGTATAGAGCAGGATTTCCAGGCGCTGCGCGAGCAGGAAGTGCACAGCGATCCGGCCGACCTGGGCAGTGCCGAGGAGGAGCGGCATTGGCAGTTGCGCACCCTTGAGCGGGAAAAGCGCCTGCTGGACAAGATCGACCAGGCGCTCGAGCGCCTGGCCAAGGGGGATTATGGCTGGTGCGAAGAGACCGGCGAGCCGATCGGTCTGCGCCGCCTGCTGCTGCGTCCGACCGCGACCCTGTGCATCGAGGCCAAGGAGCGGCAGGAACTCAGAGAGCGGCATTTGCGCGACGATGCTTAATCGACTTCTACCGCTTGGGCATGGAGTTGCCAGCGCACCGAGCTGACGCCTTTCTCCAGGCTCACTCGGCTGACCAGGCGCTCGAGTTGTGTGGGCGCCTGTGGGGTGCCCAGCAGTTCGGCGCGTACTTCCAGGCGCAGCGGGTCGTGAAGGTCTTCGCTGTGCAGCGACTGCAGGCGCAGGCCTGGGTCACTGAGGCTGTGCAGCATCAGGCTGCGTACCTGGATCTCGTCTTCGGCCCGGCAGACGATGCGCACCTCGAAGCGCTGCTCAACTTCACTGGCGGGCACCACGTCCTGACGGTCCAGGCGCTGGGCGATGTCGCGCAACAGGATGTTGGCACACAGCACCACCAGGCTGCCCAGAGTGGCCTCCAGCAACAGCCCCAGGCTGCACAGCACACCAATGGCCGCGGTGCACCAGAGCGTGGCAGCCGTGTTCAGGCCGCGCACGTTGAAACCATCACGCATGATCACGCCACCGCCGAGAAAGCCGATCCCGGACACGACATATGCGGCGATACGCGAGGCGTCGCTGGGCTCCATGCCAGGTACCGCCTGGGTCATCAGCACGAACAGGCAGGCACCGGTGCTGACCAGTGCATTGGTGCGAAGGCCGGTCAGGCGCTGGCGCAGTTGACGTTCGGCGCCGATCAGGGCGCCGAGTACGAGGGCCACGCTGACGCGCAGCAGAAATACTTTCCAATCCATAGCAAACCTCTTTCCACGGGCAATGGCCCGCGCATGCGCCACTGGCAAGCGTGACGCCGATGAAATGAATGAGCGCGCAGGACCACGACACTCGCCGGCATGAGCTGGCTGAGCGAGAAAGAAGAGGGGAGATCTGCCTTTGCAGGCGAGATGGACCGCCGTCTACCGTATTCGGCAAGACAGCGGCAGGAATGCTGCCGGACTAGCTTGCCGTGTGGACCTGTCGCAATCGACTGGGGCTACTGTCCAATGCAGGACTCCTGTAGGGGATGCATAAGTGCGTCGCGGACCTTACGCCTGCAGTCGCGCAGAATCAAGGCCGAATTCATGACAATTGCTTCATTGCCGAAACCTCCTACCGTTTCCGGTGCGTTCGTCAGCGGTGGTAACCTTGGCGCCTTTCACCATCTACGCCGGACTGTCCCATGCTGTTCAACATCGCCGTGCTGCTCGCCACGTTGGTGGCAATGGAGGGTGTCGGTACGCTGGCCCACAAGTACGTCATGCACGGCTGGGGCTGGTGGCTGCATCGCTCGCACCATGAGCCGCACCTGGGTGTACTCGAGACCAATGACCTCTACCTGGTGGCGCTGGCCCTGATCGCGGCTGGTCTGATAGCGCTGGGCAAGGCCGGCTACGCGCCCCTGCAGTGGGTCGGCGCAGGTGTAGCGGGCTATGGTGTGCTGTACGTGCTGGCCCACGACGGTTTCTTCCATCGGCATTGGCCGCGTAAACCCAAACCCATGCAGCGCTACCTCAAACGCCTGTACCGGGCGCACCGGCTTCATCACGCGGTAAAAGGGCGCGAAGGTAGCGTGTCGTTCGGTTTCTTCTACGCGCCACCGCTGCGCGAGCTCAAGCGCCAGTTGCGCGCGCGGCGAGGTGATTGAGTCGCGCAGGATTCAATTCGCGGTTTCCTGCGCGGCAATGGCTTCTTTGTGTCCCCGACTCACCCACCAACCAAAGGCGGCGGCCGTGAAGAACATGATCAGGCTGTAGATCGCTGCCGGCACGGCCATGGTGGCGTTGTTCAGCAGGCTGGGGCTCAGCGCCAGCGCGATGGCCAAGGTGCCATTGTGAATGCCGATCTCCATGCCGATGGCAATTGCCTGGCGTTTCGGGATGCGCAACAGGCGCGGCACCCAATACCCCAGCCCCAGGCTGATCACGTTGAACAGCAGCGCGGCGACCCCCACCACCGGCGCGTACTCCACCACCGTCTGCCAGTCCTTGGCCAGTGCCAGGACGATGGTGAAGGCCAGGAACAACGCCGCTACCAGCTTCATCGGCTTCTCCATCCGCGCAGCAAAACCCGGTGCGTAGCGGCGGATCAGCATGCCCAGGCCCACAGGCAGCAAGACGATGGCGAAGACCTGCATGACCTTGGCGAATTGCAGCGGAATGGCCTGGTCCGACTCCATGAAGTAGATCAGCGACAGGTTGACCAGCAGTGGCATGGTGAGGATGGCGATCAGCGAGTTGACCGCCGTCAGCGTGATGTTCAGTGCCACGTCGCCATGTGCCAGGTGGCTGAACAGGTTCGCGGTAGTCCCGCCCGGCGATGCGGCCAGGAGCATCAGGCCCACTGCCAGCGCGGCCTCCAGGCCAAACCCGTTGGCGATCAGGAAGCAGATGAGCGGCAGCAACAGGATCTGACAGGCCAGGCCGACCAGCACGGGCTTGGGATACTTCACCACTCGGGCGAAGTCGGCGAGGGTCAGCGACAACCCCAGGCCCAGCATGATGATGCCCAGGGCGATGGGCAGGAAGGCAGTCAGCAAAGGGGAGGCGGTCATCGGCATGCTCGTGGGCGAGGGATTCCGGAGAGTGTAGGCAGGCTCCATCGATCAGCTAATCGCAAAGTGCCAGCCTTTGGTAACTGATTATTTCCGGATGAGCCGCACCTCGCCGCGACCTGACGCGTTGCGATGGGCTGCCGAGCACAGTAGGATTCGCGCTTTTGCCGAAGGATTAGCTCGTCATGTCGTTCCAGCAAGGTCTGCTCGCCACTCCGGTGCCGGCCCACGCCCGTCACCTGTTCTTTGCCCTGCATACGGGGGAGGCGCTGCCTGCCGTTCTGGATGCCTTGTTGCAGCAAGTCGATGGCCACAGCCTGATCCTGGCCGTCGGCGCGCCGCTGGCCAAGGCACTGGGGCGCGATGTCCCGGGCTTGCGCAGCTTCCCGCAGCTGGACGCGGCGGTCGAAAACCCGGCCACCCAGCATGCACTGTGGCTCTGGTTGCGTGATGACGCGCGTGGTGATCTGTTCCTGCGTGCCCAAGCCCTGGAGCAGTCCCTGGCGCCGGCATTCACGCTGGTCGACAGTGTCGATGGTTTTCTGCACCACGGCGGACACGACCTGACCGGCTATGAAGACGGCACCGAAAACCCGCGGGACAACGATGCTGTCGACGCAGCCATCGTGGCGGGCGAGCAAGCGGGCCTGGCAGGTTCCAGTTTCGCTGCGTTCCAGCTGTGGAAACACGACCTCAACTATTTCAAGTCGCTGCCTCAGCCAGAGCAGGACGACATCATTGGCCGTCGCCTGAGCGACAACGAGGAACTGGAAGACGCGCCGGAGTCGGCCCACGTCAAGCGTACCGCGCAGGAAAGCTATGACCCCGCGGCCTTCATGGTGCGCCGTTCGGTGGCCTGGGCCGACAACCGTGGCGCAGGGCTGGCTTTCGTTGCCCTGGGCCGCTCGTTCGATGCCTTCGAAGTCCAGCTGCGGCGCATGAGTGGCCTGGAAGATGGCGTGGTCGATGCCTTGTACCGCTTCAGCCGACCACTGACCGGCGGCTACTACTGGTGCCCGCCAATGGGGGCTGAAGGCCTGGACCTGCGCCTGTTGCTCGGTTAAATATCCCGATACAGAATCGCTGCGCATCGCGGGGTAGAGCGACTAGCCTTGAAGGTTTACCCCTGTAAACGGGAGCCTCCTTCATGTACGCACGTCGCGATGTCCTGCGGGCCAGCGCCGCGCTTGGCGCGCTGGCCCTGAGCCCTTGGCTGCGCGCCGAGTCCGGCAGCGGCCTGCTGACCCGCAAGATCCCCTCGACCGGGGAGGCCCTGCCGGTCATCGGTGCCGGCACTTCCGGCAGTTTCGAGGTCCAGGCCGGCTCTGCCCAGTACCAACAGCTCAAGGCTGTGCTCGAGGCGTTCTTCAAAGGCGGCGGCAAAGTCATCGACACCTCGCCCAACTACAGCGGTGCCGACGCTATTCTCGGCCAGTTGCTGGAGGAGGGCGGCTGGCACCACCAGTGCTTCATCGCCACCAAGATCGCCGCCGACAGCCGCGACGCCGCCGAACGGCAATGGGCGCAAAGCCTGTCCAGCCTGCGCACCGACAAGGTCGACTTGCTGCAGATCCACAACCTGCGCGACTGGCAGACCCAGCTCCCCTATGCCCGGGAGTTGAAGCAGCAAGGCAAGACGCGCTATGTGGGCATCACTCACTATCTCAACAGTGGCCAGGATGAGGTGGCGCGCATCGTGCGCAACGAGCCGCTGGATTTCATCCAGATCAACTACTCGGTGAACGCCCCGGATGCCGCGCGCGATCTGCTGCCGCTGTGCCAGGACAAAGGCGTCGCGGTGCTGGTCAACCGTGCTTTCGACGATGGCCGGCTGTTCGCCCGGGTCAAAGGTCAGGCATTGCCGGGGTGGGCGGCCGAGGCGGGTATCGGCAGCTGGGCGCAGATGTTCCTGAAGTTCGCCATCAGTCATCCGGCGGTGACCACAGTAATTCCTGCGACCGGCCGACCGGACCGTCAGCTTGACCAGCTCAAGGCGGGCAGCGGGCCGCTGCTGAGCGAAGCCCAGCGCCAGGCGCTGATCAAGCAATTTGCCTGACGCCATGAACGGCTGGCGGCGGCGCCTGGACCAGAGCCTCAACATCCAGCCCGGCGAAGGCCCGGCGGTGGTTGCAGGTCTTGCGCTGTTCTACCTGCTGTTCACCGGTTATTTCATGCTGCGCCCGGTCCGTGAAACCATGGGCGTGGCCGGTGGGGTGGACAATCTGCAATGGCTGTTCACCGGTACCTTCGTTGCCACCCTGGCCTGCCTGCCGCTATTCGGATGGCTTGCTTCACGGGCGAAGAGGCGACGCATCCTGCCGTGGACCTACGCCTTCTTCACCAGCAACCTGCTGTTGTTTGCTGTGCTCTTTGCCCGCGACCCGGACGACCTCTGGAATGCGCGGGCTTTTTATATCTGGCTGTCGGTTTTCAACCTGCTGGCCATCTCCCTGGCCTGGAGCGTACTGGCAGACCTGTTTTCCAGCGAGCAGGGCAAGCGCCTGTTCGGCCTGCTCGCGGCGGGTGCAAGCCTCGGGGGCCTGAGCGGGCCGATTCTTGGCACTCTGCTGGTTTCTCCCCTCGGGCACGCGGGTTTATTGGTGCTGGCGGGCGTCTGCCTGCTTGGCAGCACAGGCGCTGCGCTGTACCTGCAACACTGGCGTGAGCTGAATCCGCTGCCGACCAGCACCGCGCATCCGGCCTCGCGGCCGCTGGGCGGCAATCCATTTTCCGGCGCCACCGCCGTGCTGCGGTCGCGCTACCTGTTGGGTATCGCGTTGTTCGTCGTACTGCTGGCCAGCGTCAGCACGTTCCTGTATTTCGAGCAGGCCCGTATCGTCAGCGAGACGTTCAGCGACCGGACACGTCAGACACAGGTCTTCGGCCTGATCGACACGGTCGTGCAAACCCTGGCGATACTCACCCAGGTCTTTCTCACCGGACGCCTGGCCCGGCGCCTGGGTGTCGGCGTGCTACTGGTCGGCGTGCCCCTGGTGATGGCGGTCGGTTTCCTATGGCTGGCGCTGGCGCCGGTATTTGCAGTGTTCGTCTTCGTGATGGTCATGCGTCGTGCGGGTGAGTACGCCCTGGTTCGCCCAGGGCGGGAGATGCTCTTTACCGTGTTGCCCGCCGAAGAGAAATACAAAGCCAAGAACTTCATCGACACCGTGGTCTACCGGGGTGGCGATGCCTTGAGCGGTTGGGTCAAGCGTGGCCTGGACCTGCTGGGCGAGCATCCGCAGTTGGCGATGTCGATTGGCGCCATCCTCGCGCTTGGTTGGGGGGGTACCGGCGCCTGGTTGGGCCGTCGCCAGCGTCGCCTCGAGAATGCTCCGTAGCGCAATGCACCTCGCGCCAAATACACCGCCATGCACCTTTAGCGCCGCCGGTCTGGCGGCTCGGTAATAAACCGAATCCCCTGTTGCCGCTGAGCTCCGAACTTATGTACGGCAAACGCCCGTGCATATCCCACAGCCACAAGAGGTGCAAGACCATGGCCAATAACCAGAACAAGACTGGCAGTCAGGGTGGTAGCAAAAATCCTGGCAACTTCGCCAACGACCGGGAAAAAGCGTCTGAAGCCGGTCGCAAAGGTGGCCAGCAGTCCGGTGGCAACAAGCAGAGCGACGACATGGGCCGCAAGGGCGGTCGCTCGTAAGCGATGCTGCGCGGTGCCGGGTAGCTCGGCACCGCAACGGAGACAGAACAAGCCGCTGTCTGAAACCAATCAGCTTACAATCTTTAACATAAATATCAAATGAGACTAAATTGACTCAATGACGATCGATTAGTACCATCCGAGCCGTTTTTATCAAAGGCTCGGTGAGCAAAAATGAGCAATTTGCGTGCAACAGCATTGGCCAGCTGCCTGGCAGCCACCTTGGCACTGGCGGGTTGCGGGGGGGGCGAAGAACCTCAGGCCAGCGCCCAGAGCGCCTTACCCGTACAAACCCTGACCGTCGCCAATGAGGCGTTGACCTTGAGTTCCACATTGCCCGGTCGGGTAGAGCCGATGCGTGTCGCTGAAGTGCGTGCCAGGGTGGCTGGTATCGTCTTGCACAAGCGTTTCGAAGAAGGCGCGGACGTCCAGGCCGGCGAGGTGCTTTTCCAGATCGACCCGGCGCCCTTCGAGGCCGCGCTGTCGCGCGCCGAGGGTGACTTGGCGCGCGCGCAGGCGGTGCGTCAGGAAGCGCAGGCACGGGTCAAGCGCTATGCACCTCTGGTGAAGATCGAAGCGGTCAGCCAGCAGGACTTCGACACTGCCAGCGCCGACCTGCGTAGCGCCGAAGCGGCGATTCGCTCGGCCCAGGCCGATGTCGAAACCGCACGTCTCAACCTGGGCTACGCCACGGTCAAGGCGCCGATCTCCGGTCGTATCGGTCGCGCCCTGGTGACCGAAGGTGCGTTGGTCGGGCAGGGCGACGCGACCCTGATGGCGCGCGTCCAGCAGCTCGATCCGATCTATGTCGACTTCACGCAGTCCGCCGCCGATGCCCTGCGTTTGCGCCAGGCCCTGAAGGATGGCGCACTGGCCACCGGCAGCGACCAGCACCTCACGGCGCGGGTCGAAGGCACCGATTACGAGCGCTCCGGGCAATTGGTCTTCACCGACGTCTCGGTCGATCGCGGTACCGGCCAGGTCACCCTGCGCGGACGCTTCGACAACGCTGACGGCATCCTGCTGCCAGGCATGTACGTGCGCGTATACACCCCACAGGGCACCGACAACCGCGCCATTCTCGTGCCGCAACGTGCGGTGCAGCGCGGCGCCGATGGCCAGGCACGGGTGATGCTGGTAGGTGCAGACGGCATGGCCGAGGCCCGTGGCGTGCAGACCGGCACCATGCATGGCGCGCGCTGGCTGATCACCGAGGGTTTGCAGCCGGGTGATCAGGTCATCGTCGGCAGCCCAGCGGGTCTGGCTCCAGGCATGCCGGTGGCGCCATCGGCAACCCAGCAAGCCGCGGCGCGATAAGGCGGGGAAAGCATGATGTCCACGTTCTTCATCAATCGTCCGAACTTCGCCTGGGTCGTGGCGCTGTTCATTTCCTTGGCCGGCCTGCTGGTGATTCCGTCATTGCCGGTCGCGCAATACCCCAGTGTCGCACCGCCGCAGATCACCATTACCGCCACCTATCCGGGGGCTTCGGCCAAGGTGCTGGTGGAGTCGGTCACCAGCGTCATCGAAGAGTCGCTCAACGGCGCCAAGAACCTGCTGTACTTCGAGTCGACCAACAACTCCAACGGCATCGCCGAGATCGTCGTCACCTTCGAGCCGGGCACCGAACCCGAGCTGGCCCAGGTCGACGTACAGAACCGCCTGAAAAAAGCTGAGGCGAGGCTGCCGCAGGCGGTGACCACCCAAGGTGTCGAGGTCGAACAAACCAGCGCTGGCTTCCTGCTGATCTACGCCCTGAGCTACACCGACGCGGCCAGCCATGGCGATACCACTCAACTGGGCGATTATGCCGCGCGCAACATCAACAACGAGCTGCGACGCATCCCCGGGGTGGGCAAATTGCAGTTTTTCTCCTCGGAAGCGGCCATGCGTGTGTGGATCGATCCGCAGAAGCTGGTTGGCTACGGGCTGTCGATCGACGATGTCGGCAATGCCATCCGTGGGCAGAACGTGCAGGTGCCGGCCGGCGCCTTCGGCAGTGCGCCGGGCAGCAGCGAGCAAGAGCTGACCGCGACCCTGGCGGTGCATGGCACCCTGGACGATCCAGAGGCGTTCGGCCGAGTGGTGCTACGTGCCAATCCCGATGGCTCGATGGTACGCCTGGCCGATGTCGCGCGGCTGGAGGTCGGCAGCGAGAGCTACAACTTCTCCTCGCGCCTCGATGGCAAGCCGGCGGTGGCCGGTGCCGTGCAATTGGCTCCTGGAGCCAACGCCCTGCAGACCGCCGCGCGGGTCAAGGCGCGCCTGGCCGAACTGTCCGAGTTCTTCCCCGAAGGTGTCGAATACTCGGTGCCCTATGACACCTCGCGTTTCGTCGACGTGGCCATCGAGAAAGTCATCCATACCCTGATCGAGGCGATGGTACTGGTGTTCCTGGTGATGTTCCTGTTCCTGCAGAACATCCGCTACACCCTGATCCCGTCGATCGTCGTGCCGGTGTGCCTGCTCGGCACCTTGCTGGTGATGAAGCTCCTCGGCTTCTCGGTGAACATGATGACCATGTTCGGCATGGTCCTGGCCATCGGTATCCTCGTCGACGACGCCATCGTAGTGGTGGAGAACGTCGAGCGGATCATGGCCGAGGAGGGCCTGGGGCCCAAGGAGGCGACGGTCAAGGCCATGGGCCAGGTGTCCGGGGCGATCATCGGTATCACGCTGGTGCTGTCGGCGGTGTTTCTGCCGCTGGCGTTCATGTCTGGCTCGGTGGGGGTGATCTACCAGCAGTTCTCGCTGTCGCTGGCCGTGTCGATCCTGTTCTCGGGTTTCCTGGCGCTGACGTTCACCCCGGCGCTGTGCGTCACGCTGCTCAAGCCGGTGCCCCAGGGGCAACATGAGAAACGCGGTTTCTTTGGCGCATTCAACCGCGGCTTTGCCCGCCTGACCGCACGCTACTCTTCGCTCAACAGCGCCTTCGTGGCGCGCGCTGGCCGCTTCATGCTGGTGTATGCGGGGATTCTTGTGGTGCTGGGCTACTTCTACCTGCGCCTGCCCGAATCGTTCGTGCCTGTAGAAGACCAGGGCTACGCCATTGTCGATGTGCAACTGCCGCCAGGCGCCAGCCGCGTGCGCACCGATGCCACAGGCCAGGCGCTGGAGCAGTTCCTGATGTCACGCGAAGCCATTGCTTCGGCGTTTCTGGTCAGCGGTTTCAGCTTCTCGGGCATGGGTGAGAACGCGGCGCTGGCATTCCCGACGTTCAAGGACTGGTCCGAGCGCAGCGCGCAACAGTCGGTGGATGCCGAAACCCAGGTCATCAACGCGCAGTTCGCGGCGCACGGTGACGGCAGCATCATGGCAGTGAACCCGCCACCGATCGATGGCCTGGGCAACTCCGGCGGGTTCGCCCTGCGGCTGCTCGACCGCGGCAACCTGGGGCGCGAAGCGTTGTTGGCCGCGCGTGACCGGCTCTTGCAGCAGGCCAACGGCAACCCTGCGATCCTCTACGCGATGATGGAAGGGCTCGCCGAGGCGCCGCAACTGCGGGTCGATATCGACCGTGAGAAGGCCCGCGCCCTGGGCGTGACCTTCGAGAGCATCAACAGCACCCTGTCGGCGGCGTTCGGTTCGCAGGTGATCAATGACTTCACCAACGCCGGGCGTCAGCAGCGCGTGGTCGTCCAGGCCGAACAGGGCGAGCGGATGACCCCGGACGCGGTGCTGCGCCTCTATGCGCCGAACAACGAAGGGCAGCAGGTGCCATTCAGCGCCTTCGTCACCACGCGCTGGGAGGAAGGCCCGGTGCAGATCGTGCGCTACAACGGCTACCCCTCGATCCGTATTGCCGGTGACGCGGCTCCAGGCTATAGCACCGGTCAAGCCATGGCCGAGATGGAGCATCTGGTCAGTGATCTGCCACCCGGCATTGGATATGCCTGGACCGGGCTCTCGTATCAGGAAAAAGTCTCCAGCGGCCAGGCCAGCAGCCTGTTCGCACTGGCCATCCTGGTGGTGTTCCTGCTGCTGGTGGCGTTGTACGAGAGCTGGTCGATTCCGCTGACCGTGATGCTGATCGTGCCGATCGGTGCCTTGGGCGCGGTATTGGCGGTGATGGTGGTCGGCCTGCCCAACGATGTCTACTTCAAGGTCGGCCTGATCACCATCATTGGCCTGGCAGCGAAGAACGCGATCCTGATCGTCGAGTTCGCCAAGGATCTGGTGGAGAAGGGCCACAGCCTGCGTGAAGCCGCCATCGAGGCTGCGCGCCTGCGTTTTCGACCGATCGTGATGACGTCGATGGCCTTCATCCTCGGCGTGGTACCGCTGGCTATCGCCTCTGGCGCGGGGGCTGCGAGTCAGCGGGCGATCGGCACCGGGGTGATCGGCGGCATGCTCAGCGCGACGTTGCTGGGGGTGGTGTTCGTGCCGATCTGTTTCGTCTGGGTGTTGTCGCTGCTCAAGCGCAGGGCCGGCAAGGCTGCTGCGCAACGTTCTGTCGAGGTGCCGGAGTGATGGTCATGGGTAAAGGAATCGCCCCCTTGGCGATGGCGTTGATGCTGGCGGGTTGTTCGATGGCGCCGCAGTACCAACGCCCCGAGGCGCCGATCCCGGCGCAATGGCACTACGGCGCGGCAGCTCAAGGGCAGAGCGTGGAGCAACTGGACTGGCAGGCGTTCGTGGTCGACCCGGGCCTGCGCCAGCTGATCAGCAGCGCTCTGGACGGCAACCGCTCGCTGCGCCAGACCTTGCTCGATATCGAGCAGGCCCGTGCCCAGTACCGGATCCAGCGCGCCGATCGTATACCGGGCTTGAACGCCGGCGCGTCGGGCAATCGCCAGCACCAGCCAGCGAGCCTGGCGGCCGACGGACGCAGCGGTGTGGCCAGCACCTATCAGGTCGGTCTTGCCTTGCCCGAATACGAGCTGGACCTGTTCGGTCGGGTCAAGAGCCTGAGCGATGCGGCACTGGAGCAGTACCTGGCTACGGAGGAGGCCGGTCGAGCGGCGCGCCTGGCGCTGATCGCCGAGGTCAGCCAGGTCTACCTCACCCTGGATGGCGCTCAGCGCCGCCTGGCCCTGACCCGCCAGACGCTGGCCAGCCGTGAGGATTCCCTTGCCCTGGTCGGCCAACGACGCGCCGCCGGTACCGCCACGGCGCTGGACCATCAGGAGGCGCTGGGATTGGTCGAGCAATCACGCGCGGAGCTGGAGAGCACCCTGCGCCAGCAGCGCCAGGCCTTTAATGCGTTGGTGCTGCTGGTCGGCAGTGCCGACGTGGCCAGAGAGCTGCCGGTATCTGCCGGCGAAGCCCCCCGAGTGCTGCAGGACATCGCACCGGGTGCACCTTCGGCGCTGCTCGAACGGCGCCCTGACATTCTCGCTGCCGAGCACCGGCTGCGGGCCCGCAACGCCGATATCGGCGCGGCCCGCGCGGCGTTCTTCCCGAGGATCAGCCTCACCGGCAGCTTCGGTACCTCGAGCGCACAGATGTCGGGGCTGTTCGACGGTGGCTCGCGTAGCTGGAGCTTCATGCCACAACTGTCGTTGCCGCTGTTCGATGGCGGGCGCAACCGCGCCGGGCTGGATCTTGCGCAGGTACGCAAGGACTCGGCAGTGGCGGCCTACGAGGGTACGGTACAGACGGCATTTCGCGAAGTGGCCGATGCGCTTGCGGCCAGCGACACGCTGCGCCGAGAGGAAGCGGCGCGCAGCGCGCTGGTCGAGACCAGCCGTGCAACCCTGGAGCTGGCAAGGGCGCGCTATCAGGGCGGGATAGACAATCACCTGCGCTACCTGGATGCGCAGCGCAGCAGCTATGTGAACGAGTCAACGCTGATCGACGCCAGCACCCAGCGTCAGATTGCCCTGGTCGATCTGTTCCGCGCGTTGGGCGGGGGATGGCCCGCGCCCAAGGGCTGAAGGGCTCCTTTGGTTGGACGATCCAACCGTTCGGCCCCTGGACCTTGTGTCCCGGGGCCTTTTTTTTGCCATGCCTCAGGCCTGGACCCTTGCTCCTTGCAGGAACAACTGCTCCAGTGCCAGCGCCGAATTGGCGCTGGCCGCCCGACCTCGGCGCTCGGCATCGACCATGCCGAAGATCATGGTCAGGAACATTTCGGTGAAGACCGCCGCACTGATGTCGATGCGCAGCGTACCCATCTGCTGGGCGCGCAGGAAGAATGCATCCATGGCCTGGGTGTATGTGTCCCAACGACGGTCGTCGCCGTCGCCGAGCAAGGTGTCGGGGCGGTACTGGAACATCAGGAATACCAGCATCTCTCGGTGCTTGAGATGCTCGGTGATCAGGTAGCGTATCGCCTACAGCGGCTCGGCGTTGGCCAGGTCGGCTTCCTCGATAACCTGGTTCAGCACGCGCTCGCCGTGCTTCTCGAGCATGTCCACGAGATTGTCGCGGGTACCGCAGAAGCGGTGCAGGGTGGCCTTGCTGATGCCGGCGGTCTCGGCCAGCTCCTTGAGCGTGGCACGGGGGTGGACGACGATGGCATGGGCAAGCGCCTTGAGCAGGCGTTCGTCGTGGGGGGTGGGTTGCATCAGGGTTCCTCGCGTGGGTCGCATGGAAACCATTGTGCAGAAAATACCAGGCTGTTCAATATTTTCGAGATGAAAAAGCCTCATCTGAGACTTTTCTGGCTCTAGCCTGTAGAAAATGCCGGGCGCTGTCAGGCAGCGCCCGGGCTCGGACTCAGTGCGGCGCGCGCACGATGGTCTTGAGCAGGTCTTCCGGGCTGATGTGCCCAACCACCTGGCCCACCGCACTGCCGGGGGAGGGCAGGTCGATGATGTGGCCTTTCATTCGACCGACCACGTGCATTTCGCACGGCTTGCAGTCGAATTTGAGGGTCAGCACTTCGTCGCCATGAATCAGCTGCATTGGCGCGACCTTGGTTCGTACACCGGTAACGCCCTTGGCCTGCTTGGGGCACAGGTTGAACGAGAAGCGCAGGCAGTGCTTGGTGATCATCACCGGCACGTCGCCGTGTTCCTCATGGGCCTCGAACGCAGCATCGATCAGCTTCACCCCATGGCGATGATAGAAGTCACGGGCTTTCTGGTTGTAGACGTTGGCCAGGAACGACAGGTGCGCCTCGGGATAGACCGGTGGCGGACTGGTCTCGGCCTTGCGGCTGCCGCGAGGGTGCGCCTTGACCCGCGCCTCGGTGAGCGCCTCGATAGCCTCGCGGCGCAGGGCCTTGAGCTGAGAGTTGGGGATGAAATACGCCTGCGGGGCATCGAGCTCAATGGTCTCGGCGTAGTACTGGGTGGTACCCAGTTGGCCCAGCAGGTCGTGCAACTGATCCAGTGCCTGTTGCGGCTTGTTGGCCGCACCGAACGGGCCGTCCAGGGCAACCTGCACAGTGATGCCTTCCTCGCTGGTGACGCTCAGCGCCAGGCGTTGCTCGGTCAGCACGGCCTGCCACTGAACCGCGACGCGACGCTCGGAGGAGGTGCGTTGCAGCGCCTGTTGCCAGTTATGGTCGAGGTTGCGCGACAGGGGGTGGTTCGGTCGCAGCTTGTGCAAGCCGTCGGGCATCTCGTTGGGCTCGACGCGATAACGGTAGCGTGTCTGGCCGTCTTCCTCGAACTCGCCACGCGGCTCGGCGATGTTGGCCCGGAAGCCCACCACTTCGCGCTTGACCAACACGTTCAAGCCGTCGCCGTTGGTCAGCGGCACCTCGGTCACCACCATCAGGTCACGCTTGCCGACCTTTTCCACCACACCCACCGGCAAGCCAGTGAAGGTGGGTGAATCGAAGGCACCGATGTCGATCTTGCGGTCGCTGACGAAGTAGTCAGTGCTGCCGCGGTGGAAGGTCTTGTCTGGATCGGGTACGAAGAAGTGCTGGGTACGACCGCTCGACGCGCGGGCCAGGTCCGGGCGATCCTCGAGAATCGCATCCAGCTCCTTGCGGTAGTGGGCGGTGATGTTCTTCACATAGCCCATATCCTTGTAGCGCCCTTCGATCTTGAACGAGCGCACGCCGGCGTCGACCAGGTCACGCAGGTTGGCGGTCTGGTTGTTGTCCTTCATCGACAGCAAGTGCTTTTCGAAGGCAACCACTCGGCCCTGGTCGTCCTTGAGGGTGTAGGGCAGGCGGCAAGCCTGCGAGCAATCGCCGCGGTTGGCGCTGCGGCCGGTCTGGGCGTGGGAGATGTTGCATTGACCGGAGAAGGCCACGCACAACGCGCCATGGATGAAGAACTCGATGGCAGCATCGGTCTCGGCGGCGATGGCGCGGATCTGCTGCAGGTTCAGTTCACGGGCCAGCACCAGTTGGGAGAAACCGGCCTGGTCGAGAAACCGGGCCCGCTCGAGCGTACGGATGTCGGTCTGGGTGCTGGCATGCAGCTCGATCGGCGGGATGTCCAGCTCCATCACCCCCAGGTCCTGGACGATCAATGCATCGACACCGGCGTCGTACAGCTGGTGGATCAGCTTGCGTGCAGGCTCCAGCTCGTTGTCATGGAGAATGGTATTGATCGTGGTGAAGACCCGCGCGTGATAGCGCCGGGCGAACTCCACCAACTCGGCGATATCGCCGACCTCGTTGCACGCGTTGTGCCGCGCGCCGAAGCTTGGGCCGCCGATGTAGATGGCGTCGGCGCCATGCAGGATGGCCTCGCGGGCTATGGCCACATCGCGGGCAGGGCTGAGCAGTTCCAGGTGATTCTTTGGAAGGGACATGTCGTTATAGGTTCGGGCTGTCACGGTTTAGGGTGGCATTGTAGCGATGAATTGCCGCGCAGGCACCCGTGACGTTCCAGATGGGCATACTCGCGGCGACGGGCCCGCTTCCCTCGAAACAGGCCCGTCTGCGCCCACACCTTTCAGCGAGCCGGAGCAGTTTGCTCGGTTTGCCATTGCGTCCTGCTGGAGGCTTTCCCACAGATGGGCGTCAGCTGTACGCTCAGCAATTGATCCAGGTTCGCATCGAACACTGGAATCATCATCCGGGCACTGCAGCCAGCGACCCGGTCCTGACTGATGACATTCCCTGCGCGAATAATCGATATCCATGTGCCTTCAGGCGACACCACCGACTCCGGAGGCGACCAAGTGACATCCACGACGCCCACTCTCGGCCGGAGCAGGGCAAGCCGTGGAGCCCCCGTGATCATCGGCACCCAATCGCCTTCTGTACCGATCCCGGACCCAGGATATGCAATGACCTGACACACCCACTTCTTGTCGGTCCTGAGCGGCGCTTTCAACGACAAGCGTGCCTGGGTCCGAGGGGCATCGACGCTCGCAGAGGCGGCGACCGTGCCGGTCTCTGGCGAAAACACCTGCACGATGTAGTGAGTGAACTGCAGACTGTTCGACATGTTCCAGGCTACATCGACGCCCTCGTTGTCCAACACCACTGAAGTGATTTCGGGCCTGGCTGCCACAACGCGCAAAGGCGTGGTCCTGATGCCTGCACCTTTTGCGGTCAGGGCCGTGAGGGTGAAGGTGAGCTCATCGAATTCCGGCAGTGGCGACGACAGTGGAAAGTCGGCGAACTCGTATTCCATGGGCAGGCTCATTTCGTAATGCTTGCCGGTAAGCGTACTGTGCAGCTTCAGTTGGTATTGCACGATCTCTGTGGGATCCAGCGTAAACCATGCTACTGCTATGCGGTTTCCACCGCGATAAAGCGGGCTCTGCTCCAGATTCGGCGGGTTCATGGATGGCGGGAAATGAATCAGCTCCGATCGGGCGCGGGTACGCTCGCAAGCCACAGCCTCCACGCCGACTGTCCAGCCTTGGTTATTGCCTAGCCCCCCGTCTAGTTGCGAATTGCTCACGACAGCACAGGCGCTGTCTGTTCCGCTGACTGGAATGACGAATGTCGTGCCGCTGACCGTGGATGACACGACGATCTCATAGCCCAGGAGAGCCTGGCTGGAGGGCTGCCAATCAATGTGCAAGGCCTCGCCATCGTATATCGCCGAGTGCAGGACCGGCTGGAGGGTTGCCAGGGGCAGTGGGGCGCTGCTCTTTGATTCCCCCTTCTCCAGCAGGGCCATCAGGGTGACGCGATATTCGCGCATCGCGCTCAGGGGTTCGGCCAGAGGCAATATGCCGGCGGTGGCCGCGCGGTCTGGAATGAACTGATGTTTCAATGACGTCCAGCCACTTGCGTCCTGATGGCACAAGGTGATCACCCAACCCGCGGGCTTGACCCACTCGAGAGGGTTCCATGCCACGCTCAGGCAGTCTGCCTCGTAAACCGCCCGGACGATGGTGGGCCTGAGTGCATCGTTATCGCGCAGCATTGTTGACCTCCTGTGAAGCACCGCTTTTGTCAGAGGAACGCTGCGCCTTTTGTTTTTGCTGGTTATCGTAATCGGTCAAGAACGCCGGATGGACTTTTGCTCGCTGTTGCGCTGGGCTGAGAAGTGGCGCTCTGTTTTTGAGATCTGCCAGCATATTTTGCGTCGCGAGGTTACCCGACAAAATGCCGTTGGCATAATAACTACCCTCGACGCCACCGTTGAACTGCAAGTTGTATACAGGGGTGGCGTGAGCCTCGACATAGTCGACGCCCGTCACCGTAACCGGAGAACCCTCGACGGCCAACTTGTCGCCTGGATGGATTTCCCGTGCCTGTACCTCTACGTTTCTCACGGCGCTCCCGACTTGAATCGCTCGCATGATGGGATGGGTGGGCGTGACATGGAGGGTCTGGCCGGTAGTGCGTATCTCAAGCATGAATTCATTTTCTGTACCCGTGGTTCTTTCACTGACGGTGCGCACGCCAGCAGGTGTCTTCACCTGGTCTCCCGAGACGATATCTTCAATTTTCTTGGTCTTGCCCGACGCCAGGGTGATCAAGGTGCCCCCTGCGACACAACCTTCCATGATGCGGAGTTGAGGGATGATCTCCCTGCCGGGTTGCCCAGCGGATCTGGTATCGCTGGTAAATACAAACGTTACGTTTCGTGGCAAGGGGTCGTCTGGTGTTCCTGGGAGGATGACGTTGTTGGTCATCCAGAAGTTGACGAGTGAGTCTACGTTGTTAGTCAAGCATGACGGATTACGTTTGAACGTTTCGGCAGCGTACTGGAAACTCATCTTTCCGTTACCGTCAGATGTCCAATCGTCCAAATTTTCCCCTGTTTTGGAGTACACCCGGCATCCCCCTCCAGCCAGACTTTGTAAATAGATCGTCGTAGCGCCAGTGAGCGTGGATCCGGTCTTTTCCTCGGTGACGGCGTAGCCAGAGACGGGAATTACATAGTTGACAGGCTTGTTCTGGCTTGCCCAATAATCGCACTCTTCGCGGCTGAGGCGGTTCCAGCACATCAAGATGGGTTTATCTTTGTCAGCGAGTTTATTGCTGCAGGCTTCAGTCGATGCAGAAGCAGCGACACATTGGCCATTGGCGCCTCTTTCGCAGGGCCTGGGCTCTGTCATACACGCGTCAACGAGCCCCGTTGAACTGACCGCCTTTATCATGACAGGCGGTGGAAGTTCAGCGTCAGGGTCTTTGGGGATCACGCTGAAGACAGCGACAGCGCGAACGGGAATTGCCGACGCCACCGTGGCACTCATGCTAACGCGGAAGTCAGGAAGACTCGTCAGGTCAGTCGCGGTCTGCGAGGCAACAAAATCCCCCGTGAAGTCGTTATACATAACGAGTGTGATCGTGTTCGCGTCACTGCCGTTCACAAGTGAGGAAATGGCTTCAGACTGGTAGGTGATCGCTGAACTATTTACCGCCGCGCTCGAGCGCGAAAGCTCCGAGATGAACTGAAGATCTTCCAATGGGGCGTCGGCATTAATGGACGTCTCGGGGAAGTCAACCGGTTTTACGGGATTGGCCTTTGTGCCGGAAACCGCTAGCGCTTTCACCCGCTGTTCATGCGCAGCTTCCATGCGCCTGAACAGTTCGGGCGCATGTGCTTCTGTATTCCCTGCCTGGAGTTGTTGAGCCTTGTAGAACGCATAATGCTTGGGGTTGCCCCAATCCAACTGATACAGGACGCCAGGGGTGAGAGCCTTGGTCAATTCCTCCCCCAATGTTTCAACTGTCGCCAAGGCGTTTTCTTTGTTTACTTCATCAGGGGCAACCTCGGCTGCCCAGGCGGAGGAAAGTGCAGAAAACGATAAAAATAATGCGGCCAATAGACTAATTGAGGTCGGTGCTTTACTCGCCATGGTCTTTGCTCCCTCGGGTCAGATCCTTTGAACAGCAACACACGACATCGCCGTTTCGGACAACATTGTTGAGATCTAACCTACTGAGGTTCCGCGCTCGTCGACAACTGGCAAAAATGATAGGTCACTCATCTGTGCCAGACAGATCACCAAGGCAATCGATCAAGGCCGAAGCTGCTGGCGAAAGGCTGCACTCTGTGCGGGTGATGATACCGATTTCACGCTCCAGACCTCGCGCTTCCAAGGGCCTGCGCAGCAACCTGTGTGTACCGTCGTGCGCCGACTCCGGCAGCAGCGTGACGCCCAACCCATTGCGCACCAGCGCCAATACCGTCGACATGTAGTTGGCTTCCATGGCCGCTTGCAACACCAGCCCGTGTGCGCGGAACACCTGTTCGATCTGCGCCCGCACGCTGCTGTCGCGCCCGGTGAGAATCATTGGCAGGCCGTCCAAGGCTTGCAGACCGACAGGGCCGGTGGCCAGCGGGTGCCCGGCGGGCACAAACAGGCACAGTCGATCGCGCAACAGCGGCGTGAAGTCCAGCCCATGGCCGAACTGGCTGCGCACACCCACCCCAAAATCCACATCGCCTTCGCGCACGCGCTCGACGATGCGCTCGGCAACCAGGTCGCGCAGACGCACTTCGACACCTGGATGCCACTGGCGGAACACCGCCAGCCGCTCGGCCAGCGCCCCGGCGCACAGCGAGGGCAGGGCAGCCACGGTGACCACCCCGCGGCGCACCGCCGCCAAGCCCTGGCTGGCACTGACGATGTTGGAAAGATCGAGCAGCAGCTTCTCCATTGCCGGCAGCGCCTCGCGCCCTGCGCCCGTGAGGGTGACGTGCCGAGGGCTGCGTTCGAGCAGGGCGACGCCCAGCCAGGTTTCGAGTTGGCGGATCTGTACGGTCAGGGCCGAGGGCGACAGGTGCAGGTCGTCGGCGGCGCGGGCGAAGTTGCCACGTTGGGCAACGGTGATGAAGGCACGAATATGCTGCAGGGCGTTCTTCATTTTGTTTTTCCGAATGTGCATGGCTTTAAATTGCAATTTACACGCTACCGGCCCTCTCCTGATACTCGGGGCAACAACAAAAACAAGCCGGAGTACCCCCATGCTCGCCCTCTACGGCGTCATTACCATTCTGTCCTTGCTGATCGCGGTGATGAGCAAGCGCATCTCGCCCCTGGTCGCGATGATCGCCTTTCCCGTCGTTGCCGCCTTGCTCGCGGGCTTCGGCCTGCAGACCAGCGGCTTCATTCTCACGGGTATCAAGAATGTCGCCCCGGTGGTCGGCATGTTCATCTTCGCCATCCTGTTCTTCGGGGTGATGACCGATGCCGGCATGCTCGACCCGATCATCGACCGCATCCTGCGCGCCGTCGGGACCCGCCCGACCCGTATCGTCTGCGGCACCGCGCTGCTGGCGTTGCTGGTGCACCTGGACGGCTCGGGTGCGGTGACGTTCCTCGTCACGGTGCCAGCGATGCTGCCGCTGTATACGCGCCTGGGCATCGACCGGCGGGTCCTGGCCTGCGTTGCGGCGATGGCGGCGGGGGTGAACTTCCTGCCCTGGACCGGCCCGGTGCTGCGTTCATCCGCCGCGCTGCACGTGCCGGTGGCCGAGCTGTTCCAGCCGCTGATTCCGGTGCAGGTGGTGGGGCTGTTGTTCGTCTTCGGCTGTGCCTACTGGCTGGGCCGACGTGAAGAGAAGCGCCTGGGGCTCATGGCCGGCGCCGATGCCGGCGCGGCACCGCAGCGCATCTTGAGCGCCGATGAACAGGCCCTGCGCCGGACCCACATGTTCTGGCCGAACCTGCTGCTCACCGTGCTGGTGATGGCGGTGATGATCGCCGGCTGGGTCGACCCCGTGGTGATGTTCATGCTCGGCACTGTCGCGGCGCTTTGCCTGAACTACCCGCGTGTCGACCAGCAGCGCGAACGCATCGACGCGCACGCCAAGACTGCCCTGACCATGGCCAGCATCCTGCTTGCCGCGGGGGTGTTCACCGGGATCATGCAGGGCACGGGCATGCTCAAGGCCATGGCCGAGGTGGCGGTGCAACAGATTCCGCCGGGGCACGGGCGACTGATTCCTGCCCTTGTGGGCTTCGTGTCGATGCCGCTCAGCTTGCTGTTCGACCCGGATTCGTTCTACTTCGGTGTCATGCCGGTGATTGCCGAAGTCGGCCGCTCGCTGGGCGTGGACCCGGTGCAGGTGGCCCAGGCGTCGCTGCTCGGGGTCCATACCACCGGCTTCCCGGTCAGTCCGCTGACCCCGGCGACTTTCCTGCTGGTGGGGCTGTGCAAGCTTGACCTTGCCGATCACCAGCGTTTCACCCTGCCATTTCTGTTCGCCGCGTCGGTGCTGATGACCCTGACCGCGCTGGCACTTGGAGTCTTCTGAACATGAACACTTTGCGAATCGGCGCCGGTGCCGGTTATTCCGGCGATCGCCTGGAGCCTGCGGTGGAACTGGCCCGGGATGGGCAGCTGGACTACCTGGTCTTCGAGTGCCTGGCCGAACGCACCATTGCCCTGGCCCAGCAAGCCCGACTGGCTGACCCTCGTGCCGGCTTCGATCCGTTGCTGGCCGAGCGCATGCGGGCGCTGCTGCCCTACGTACGCCGCGGCGGGCAGCGACTGCGGATCATCACCAACATGGGCGCAGCCAACCCGCGTGGCGCCGCGCGACAAGTGTCGGTCATCGCGGCTGAACTCGGGGTGCAGGGGCTGAAGGTCGCGGCCGTGGAAGGTGACGATGTGCTCGACGTGCTGCGCCAGCACCCGGAGTGGACACTAGACAATGGCCTGACGGTGGCCGGGTTGGGTGAGCGGCTGGTCTCGGCCAATGCCTATCTGGGGGTCGAAGGGATCGTTCAGGCGCTGGCCCTGGACGCCGATGTGGTGATTACCGGTCGTGTCGCCGATCCGTCGCTGTTCCTTGCCCCCCAAGTGCATCACTTTGGCTGGCCTGCCGACGATTGGCGCCGCCGTGGCCGAGGGACGCTGACCGGTCACTTGCTCGAATGCGCGGGGCAGGTCAGTGGCGGCTACTTTGCCGACCCCGGCATGAAGGATGTGGCCGACCTGGCACGGCTGGGTTTCCCCTTCGCCGATATCGACAGCGAAGGCCTGGCCACGCTCGGCAAGGTGGCCGGCAGTGGCGGTCGCATCGATGTCGCGACGTGCACCGAGCAACTGCTTTACGAGGTACACGATCCACGTCGGTATCTGACGCCGGATGTCACGGCCGACTTTTCGGGCGTGCACTTGCAGGCCTGCGGCAAGGATCAGGTGCGCGTCAGTGGTGGCGAAGGCACGGCTCGCCCGCAGCACCTCAAGGTTACCGTGGGCTATCGGGATGGCTGGATCGGCGAAGGGCAGATGTCCTACGGTGGCCCGAACGCCGTGGCGCGGGCGCGTTTGGCCGGGCGGATCGTCGAAGAACGCCTGGCATTGACGGGCGTCGCCGTCGAAGAACTGCGCTGCGAGCTGATGGGGGTTGATTCGCTGCACGCCAGCCACTTCGGCATGGGCGGTGAACCCTGGGAGGTACGTCTGCGGGTTGCGGCGCGTTGCCCGAGCCGTGAAGCGGCGCAGGCGGTCGCCAACGAGGTCGAGACCCTCTACACCAATGGCCCGGCTGGCGGTGGCGGGGCCACTCGCCAGGTCCGCGAAGTATTGGCCGTCGCCAGCCTCTACCTGCCGCGTGAACTCGCGCAACCTCAAGTCCACCTGGAGCAATGTCCATGACCCGCCGACTGCACGAACTTGCCCACACCCGTACCGGGGACAAGGGCGACACCTCGAACATCTCGCTGATCGCGTATCGGGACGAGGACTACCCGCTGCTTGAACGGGAGCTGACAGCGGAACGGGTGGCAGCGTGGTTCGCCCATCTTCGCGATGAAAGCGCGGGGCCTGTACGTCGCTATGACTTGCCGCAACTCAAGGCCCTGAACTTCGTGCTGCCGGGTTTATTGCGTGGTGGCGTGACCCGCTCGTTGGCGCTGGATGCCCATGGCAAGTGCCTGGGGGCGGCGTTGTTGGCGATGGAGGTCTAGCTCTGCTATCAGCCCTTGGCCGCCATCGCCGTCACTTCGACCTTCATCCCTTCGAACGCGAGCGAGGCTACGCCCACCGCCGCACGCACTGGCCATGGCTTGGCGAAGAAGCGCTGGTACACCTCGTTGAATGCCGCACGATCGGCCATGTCGGTCAGGTAGATGGTCAGGTGCAGCACGCGGTCCATCGAGCTGCCCGCGCGCTCCAGTGCATCCTTGAGTGCCTGCAGGGTGCATTCGCTCTGGGTGACGATATCGCCCAGCTCAAGCTCGCCATCGGCGCGCACCGGGACCTGGGTGGTGACCAGGATACCGTTGTATTCGGCGACATCGGAGGAGATGGACGCGGCGTCCGCATCGGGGGTGAAGGTGATACCAGTCTGGGCCATGAACGACTCTGCCTTGCTTTGGAAGTGAAAGCGCAAGCCTACGCGAGCCGCGGCCCCGGTCGCAAATGCATTGAAATGACGCGCCCCGGCCTTCAGAATCGCGCCGATTCTCATGCAAGGGGTTGGCGTTGAACGAACAGACATTGTCGCAGCGGCTGGAACGCGTGGCGGCTCACATCCCGCCAGGGGCGCGCCTGGCCGATATCGGTTCCGACCACGGCTTCCTGCCGGTGGTCCTGGTATTGCGTGGCGCCATCGAGGCCGCAGTGGCGGGCGAGGCGGCGGCAGGGCCTTGCGAGTCAGCCCGGCGCAATGTGCGCCGCAACGGGCTGGACGCGCGCATCAGCGTGCGCCTGGCCAACGGTCTGGCCGCCATCGAAAGCGATGATCGCATCGACACCATCAGCCTCTCGGGCATGGGCGGGGAAACCATTGTCGAGATCCTCGAGGCAGGCAAGGCGAGGTTGCAGGATGGGCAGCGCCTGGTGCTGCAACCCAATGGTGGCGAGCAACCGCTGCGCCAGTGGTTGATGGACAACGGCTATCGGATTGTCAGCGAAGAGGTGTTGCGGGAGAACCGCTTCGACTACGAGATCATCGTCGCCGAACAAGCCGACTCGGTGCGCTACAGCCCGCAGGAGCTATTGTTCGGCCCCTTGCTCATGCGCGAGAAAAGCGCGGCGTTCATCAACAAGTGGCAGCGCATGCGGCGCCAGCGTCAACAGGCATTGGCCAACTTCGAACGGGCTAGGGAAGTGCCTCAGGACAAGGCCCGGGCTTTTGCGATGCACATCGACTGGATCGACCAGTTGCTGGCCTGAAGCTCATTGCTGCGAGCAGTTGCCCATTTCGCGGTAGGCGATCTTGTGGGTCTGGCCCTGATGGTTAACATAGACCATGTGCGCCGTGCCCACCTGGCAATCGGCAGCGTTACTGGCTGGGGTGATCGACACCACCTTGGCGACATCCAGCGGCATACCGTATTCGTAAGCCTGCCCCTCGGCAGACGGCGTGCGAGGCTGCTCGGCGAAGGCGGCAATGGGCAGGAGGGCGCTACACAGCGCAAGTGCGGCGATCGAGCGTTTCATGATGAACTCCAGATGAGGTTTCCCTCATGATCCATTCATTGGTGTTTCACAATAAATGGGCTGGACCGTGATAGATTCCTGCCTTCAAGGTATGAATCACGCTGGAGCGTCACTTCATGGACATGCTGCACGCAATGCGCACTTTCGCCCGAGTCGTGGAGTGCGGCAGCTTCGCCGCAGCCGCCAATGCTCTGGACATTTCGGCGGCGCAGGTGTCGCGGATCGTCGCCGAACTGGAAAACCAGTTGCAGACTCGCCTGCTGCATCGCACGACCCGGCGGCTGCGCATGAGCGAGGCGGGGGAGCGCTTTCTCGAACGCTCGCGCCAGATCATGCTGTTGACCGAAGAGGCCTTTGACGAAGCACGCGGCGCCCACCTCACGCCCCGCGGACGCCTGCGCGTGCATTGCAGTCATGGTCTGGGTCTGCTGATGATGCCGTTGGTGGCACGCTACAACGCCTCGTGCCGTGAAGTGGTGATGGAGCTCACCCTGTCCCAGCGCAACCCCGACCTGCTCGCCGAAGGGCATGACGTGGTCATTGCCATCGGCCAGGGCCTGCCTGACTCGCAACTGATCGCCATCCCGCTGGGCAGCATCTACAGCGTGCTGTGTGCTTCCCCCGACTACCTGGCTCGCCACGGCGTCCCCAAGCGTCCCGAGGACCTGCACGAGCATGTCTGCCTGCGCACGGTCGATCCGCTGTTCGAGGAGGACTGGCCCTTCGGTGACGCGCCGGACAGCTGCGTGATTTCCCCCCAGGACACCTTTCTCACCAATGTGGCCGATGCGATGGTCAAGGCGACCGAGCTCGGCATGGGCATTGGCTTGCTGCCCTATTACTCGGCCAGCCAGGCACTGGAGGACGGGCGCCTTTGCCGACTGCTAGCCCCGCATCGGTTGCGGCAACGGGAGATCTATGCGATCTACCCGTCGCGGCACTATCTCGATGCCAAGGTGCGTACCTGGCTGGACTTTCTCAAGGAGCAGTTGCCGGTGCTGTTCCAGGCGCATGAGCGGCTGGTGGATGACCCACGCTGCTGGCGCTAGGGCTTACCGGCTGTCCTGGTCCTCGGCACTGCCACCGGTTGCCCCGGCACCGCTGCCGGTAGCCTCGCCAGTGCTGCTCGAGCCACCGGTGCTGCCGTCAGCCGCGTCGGCGTTGCTGCCGGTATCACTGCTGTCGTTACCCTTGCTGCCGCCAGGGCTGTTGACGCTGCTGCCGTCGCCGGCGGTCTCGCCCTGTGTGGCGGGGGCCTTGTGGTCGGAGTGATTGGTGTCGGTTGCGGCGAAGCTGGCACTGGAAGCCAGCCCCAAGGCGAGGAAGAAAAAGAGCGGGCGCATGTGAGCCATGGTGAATCTCCTACGAGGATGATCGTCCTTCGTTCGGCTGCGCGCAGAGGGCAGGGTGCCCGTCGAGCGACGGGCGGTCGTGGGGATGCCATGCAGCCCCACGTGCGCACTTCGATCAGGCAGGCTCGGAGCGCGCGAGCGGGGCGCTTTCACCCGTAACGGCATCGACGATCGGCGGATGATCCTGCGCGGCGTGGATCAGTTCCTCGGTCATGCGCAACTCGGCGCCGGTTGGCGAGAAGGTCGCGGTAGGCGCGAAGGGGGCCGGATGCTCGGGCGCCGGGCGCTTGCCACGCCGCCAGACGAAGAAGCTGACCATTGCCAGGTTGATCACGGCGAAGGCCCAGAACAGCCCGGCCTCGCCATAGGAGGTCATCACTGGCGAGATCGCCAGCGGGCTCATCGCCGACCCCAGCGAGTTGATCAGCAGCAGGCCCTGGATCATCGGCACCAGCGCATCCATCGGCGCGCGGTCGGCGGCATGGCTGACCGCCACCGGATACACCGCGAACACACCGCCACCCAGCAGGAACAATACCGCTGGCAGCCACGCCGAGGTGGAGGGCAACAGCAGGATGACCAGCGACAGCACGACGCACAGCGTACCCAGGGCGATCAACACATCCTGGCGATCCTTGCGGTCGGACCAGCGCCCGACCGGGTACTGCAGCAGCATCGCGCCCAGGATCACCCAGGCCATCATGCGCCCGACTTCACCGACATCCAGGCCAATACGCTGCAGGTACAGCGGCAGCAGCGCATATACCGCAGCAATCGCCACGCCCGAACCAAAACAGCCGACCAGGCCGCTCGGCGTCACCCCCAGCAGTTGCCGCGGCTTGAGCGGCTCGACCTGGTCCAGCAACGGCGATACCCGCGGCAGGATCACGATCGGCAGTACCGACAGCGCCGCCAGCATGCCCGCAACGGTGAACGGCGCACTGGCGCCCAGGCTCACCAGCTCGCCGAGCATCGCCTGGCCCAGCACGCCCGCGCCGTACAGCGCAATCATGTACAGGGCCAGCAGGCGTCCACGAATCTTCGCGTCACCGGCCAGCAGCAGCCAGCTTTCGATCACCAGGAACACGCCGACCGTCGCCCAGCCGTTGAGCAGGCGCAGGGCGAACCAGCCCCAGGTGTCGACGAACAGGCCCTGCAACAGAATGGTTGCGGCAATCAGCGAAGCGAAACTGCTGTAGGCACGGATGTGGCCAATGCGCAGGATCAGCCGGTCGTTGAAGATGGCGCCGAGGGTGAGCCCGATGAAGAAGCCCGACGAGACGATACCGATCATCGTTGCCGATTCGCCGGCTTCGCCGAGGCGCAGGGTGGTCAGGGAATACAGCAGGCCATTGCCCAGGGCAATGATGAACAGCCCGAGCAGGGGTGCCAGCGCCATCGCCAGCAAACGCGGAGACATACGTACCTCAAGTGATCGATCAGCAAATGAACCTCTTCGACCACACGCGTCTGACCAGACCTCGAAGGAGTGGGGCTGCACGTAAGTGCCAGGGCGGGGATGCGACCAGGGCAAGACTCAACCGCAGACTCGGAGCACGAGATCGGGCGGGGTCGGTTGAGCCTGTTGCACATGCGCGATGTGGCTGAGGCACGGACGTTGTCATTGCTGCCGGTAGCCACCGTACGAGGCGACTGGGCGAAAAGGCGCGGCATTCTACGCCCGCGCCCCATCACTTGCCAAAGCCCTTGAGGTGCGACAGGAGGCCGCACCCTCTGCTGAATCAGGACGAAGGTTTGGCCGCTGTGTCCTGGCCGCTGTTGCTGTTGACCTGGGCGTCTTGCTGGGCGGCCTTGGCGGCTTCGCGCTTGGCCACCATATCTTTGCTCTGCTGCTGTTGCAGGGCCCAGCGGGCATGGTGTTCCTGCAGGCGCTCGGCGCCGCCTTCGGCGAAGGCGGAGGTTACGGCGGTGGCGGCCAGCAGGGCCAGGGCATAGCGCAGGGATTTCATGGTTTGACTCTCCATCGTAGTTTGATTCTTCAAGGGCCTTGCAAGAGCGGCCGATGGAGAGAGGATGGAGGGCCAGGATTTTCTCAGGATTAACAACAATCAGATGTTCGACCGTTGGTCGCCTTGGTTTTGCGGTTTCTTCGGTTGCCGGGCAAGCGATGGCCGCGGACCTGGCAACCGAATGGCCTCAGTGTTTCGGCAAGTCCCGCGTGCGCAGTTTTTCCGGCAAGGCGAACAACAACAGCACCGCTGTCACCAGGCTCGTGGCAGCGATCAGATACAGCGCAGGCGTGGTGCTGCCCGACAGATCGCGAATACGCCCTACCAGTACCGGGCTGACGATCCCGCCCAACTGCCCGAGCGTATTGATCAGCGCGATGCCACCGGCAGCCCCGGCGCCTGCGCCGGCCAGCAACTTCGGCGGCAGCGCCCAGAAGCTCGGAATGGCCGCCACCACACCGGCACCCAGCAGACCGAGGGAGACGATCAACAACGGCGTGTGGTCATCGAACAGCCCGGCGCACAGGAAGCCCACGGCACCGAGGCTGATCAACCCGGCGGTAAACCAGCGCCGCTCGCCGGTCGCATCCGACCACCGGCCGCACACCACCATGGTGATTGCCCCGCAGACATAGGGCACAGCCGTCAGCAGGCCAATCATCGACGGGTTCTCCGTCCCCGCGCTGCGGATCAGTTGAGGTGCCCAGAAGTTCAGGCCGTAGGAGGCGATCTGAATCAGGAAGTAGATCAATCCGAGCATCAGGAAACCGGGGATGCGGATCGCCTGCAGCAACGAACCTTTTCCATGAGCCGCCTGCGCCGGCTCGATGCGTGAGCGCAGCAACTGTTTTTCCTTGTCGCTGAGCCAGCCGGCGTCCTCGATGCGGTCCTTGAGCTGGGTCAGCACCAGCAAGCCAAGCGCTACGCAGGGCAGGCCGCCCAGCAGAAACAGCCAGTGCCAGCCGCGCATCTGCATGACCCCGTCAAGATGACCGAGCACCAGGCCCGAGAACGGCGCGCCGAACAGCCCGGCGAAGGCCGAAGCGAGGAACAGCAGCGAGGTGATGCGGCCACGGAAATGCTGCGGGAACCACAGCGTCAGGTAGTACAGCACGCCGGGCGCGAAACCGGCTTCCATGGCGCCGATGATGAAGCGCAGGGCATAGAACTGCCATTCGCTGGTGACGAACACCATGGCGGCGGTGGCCAGGCCCCACGAAATCATGATCCGCGCGATCCAGCGGCGGGCACCGACCTTGTATAGCATCAGGTTGCTCGGCACCTCGAACAATACATAGCCCACCACGAACAGGCTCGCCCCCAGGCCGTAGGCGGTGTCGCTGAAACCGAGGTCGGTCTGCAACTGGAACTTGGCGAAACTGATGTTGATGCGGTCGAAGAAGGCGAACAGATAACACACCATGATCAACGGCATGAGGCGCCAGGCGACCTTGCGGACCAGGGCTTTTTCGCTGTCGGCGCCATCGGTGGCACCCAGCGGCAGGGCGGAAAGGGTCATTGATGTTCTCCAGTCGGGCCGCCCTGTGGGCGGCCTTGTTGTTCTTGTTGTCTGGCGGGGCCACGGCCCCTTGGGTGTAGCGAAGAATCAGGCGGGCAGGCCGGCCGGCAGCGGGTGCAGGTCGCAATTGCGTCCGGCCTTGACCAGTTGCCCCGGCACCTCATGGCCGAGCAGCGCAGGCAGGCTGCGCGACATCTTCAGCAGGCCGTCGAGGTCGATGCTGGTAGGGATGCCCGTCTCGATGCACAGGTTGACCAGGTCCTCGCTGCAGATGTTGCCCGATGCTCCCGGCGCGAACGGGCAGCCGCCCAGCCCGCCGAGCGCGGCATCGAAGCGCCGCGCACCGGCTTCGTAGGCGGCAAGCACATTGCACAGGCCCAGCCCACGGGTGTTGTGAAAGTGCAACGTGAGCATCGATGCCGGCAGGCGCTCCAGGCTGCGCCGCACCAGGCGCGCGACCTGACGCGGATTGGCCATGCCAGTGGTATCGGCCAGGGTCACACCCTGCACACCCAGCTCCAGGTAGGCGTCGAGCAGGCGCAGCACCAGGTCTTCCTCGACGGCGCCTTCGAACGGGCAACCGAACGCAGTGGCGACACTGGCGTTGAGACTCACC
The DNA here is from genome assembly GCF_001320965.1 of Pseudomonas sp. NBRC 111143. Lineage (NCBI taxonomy): Bacteria > Pseudomonadati > Pseudomonadota > Gammaproteobacteria > Pseudomonadales > Pseudomonadaceae > Pseudomonas > Pseudomonas sp. NBRC 111143. The sequence goes on from NZ_BCBT01000004.1 coordinate 172,860, forward strand.
CCCCGACCTTGCACGGCCTGGACGATATCGCCAAAGCCGGCCAGCGACTGTTCGCGGCGCATGCGCATGTTGGCCAGGTTGTGCGACTGACTGGCCGACAGCACCAGGTTCAGCTCGTCGGCGCCGGCAGCCAGTGCGCGCTCGGCGCCTTTGAGGTTGGGGATCAGGGCGACGTAGATCACACCCGGCTGACGCTGGATGCCACGGAAGACTTCATCACCATCGCGCAGTGCCGGAATGGCCTTGGGCGAAACGAACGAACCCGCTTCGATGCGGCTGAAACCCAGCTTCGACAGGCCATCGATCAGGCGGACCTTGTCTTCGGTCGGCACCCAGGTCGGTTCGATCTGCAGGCCGTCACGCGGGGCAACCTCCTGCACCACCAGCAGGTCTGCGTTGTTGTCGATCATTGCACCACCCCCTTGGCCCGCAGGCCGATGATCTCATCGGCGCTCAAGCCCAGCCCAGCCAACAGTGCATCGGTGTGCTCGCCCAGCGCCGGGCCCTGCCAGTCGACGCGCCCGGGCGTATCCGAAAGCTTCGGCACGATACCCGGCATGCGCACCGGCGTACCGTCGGGCAGCTGGCTGTCCAGCAGCATGTCGCGGGCCTGGTAGTGCGGGTCGTTGACGATGTCGGCAACCGAATAGATGCGCCCGGCCGGGACCTCGGCAGCTTCCAGCGTGGCCAGTACCTGGTCGATCGGGTGGCGGCGGGTCCAGGCCTCGATCGCGTCGTCGAGCTGTGCCGATTGCGCGGCGCGACCATCGTTATGGGCAAAGGCCTCGGCCTCGCCCAGGTCTGGTCGGCCGATGGCCTGCATCAGGCGCCGGAAGATCGGGTCGCTGTTGCCGGCGATCACCACGAACGCGCCGTCGGCGGTGCGGTAGGTGTTCGACGGCGCGATGCCGGGCAGGGCGCCACCGCTGCGTTCGCGGACATGCCCCAGCAGGTCGTACTCCGGCACCAGGCTTTCCATCAGGTTGAACACGCTTTCCACCAGCGATACATCGACCACCTGACCGACACCGCCATTGGCACGCACGTTAAACAGCGAGAGCAGGGCACCCATCACCGCGTGCAACGAGGCCAGCGAGTCGCCCAGGCTGACGCCTGCCCGCGCCGGTGCCGAACCCTGTTCGCCGGTGGTGTAGCGAATACCGCCCATGGCCTCGCCGATCGCACCGAAGCCAGGCCGGTCGCGATACGGGCCGCTCTGGCCATAGCCGGAGATACGCACCAGGGTCAGGCGTGGATTGAGCGCGTGCAGCTCGTCCCAGCCCAGGCCGAGCTTTTCCAGCGCACCGGGGCGCAGGTTCTCGATCAGCACGTCGGTGTCGGCCAGCAGGCGCTTGACGATGGCAAGGCCTTCAGCGGCCTTCAGGTCGAGGGCCAGCGACTTCTTGTTGCGTGACTGCAGGTACCACCACAGTGAGGTGCCGTCGTGCAGCTTTCGCCACTTGCGAAGCGGGTCGCCCTGGCCCAGGGCCTCGATCTTGATGACTTCGGCGCCGAACTCACCGAGCAGGCGAGCGGCGAAGGGGGCGGCGATCAGCGTGCCTATTTCCAGGACCCTGATGCCTTGTAGCGGGGCAGGCATGGTGCGTACCTCTTTGTTCTTGGACTTTGAGGTAGAGGCTACGACTGGCGCCGGGAACGCACCAATCCTGTGTCGGCAACAACCGTTCGCCAAATGCGAAGGGTAGGGGCGACACCCCTCAGCCGCCAGGCTCAGCCGCGCGCAAATGCTCGAACAGCAAGCGGCTCACCGGTGACAGCGACTCAAGGTCCCGCGCCACCAGCAGCAACTCACGCTCGGCCCAGTCGTCGCTCAGCGCCACCGCACGCAACCCCAGCGCACCGCCAAACAACTCGAAGGCCTTGCGCGGCAGGATCCCCACGCCCATGTCAGCCTGCACCATGCGGCACACTGCATCGAAACTGGGGACATGAATACGCAGGCGCAAAACCCGCCCGGCGCGGCGAGCGGCCTCGTGGGTACGCATGTTGATGGAGCTCGCCGAGTGCAGGCCGACAAAGTCATTATCCAGGGTTTCGGCGAAGTCCACCTGCGCCTGGTCTGCCAATGGATGCCCTTCACGCACCACCAGCACCAACTGGTCGCGTCTGTAGCGCACCTTGAGCAGGTCGCGGGTGTCGCTGTCGCTGGAGCAGATACCCAGGTCCGCCACGCCATCGAGCAACCCCTGGATCACGCCATTGCTGGGCCGCTCCTCCAGGTCCACCTTGATCCGTTCGTGTTCTGCGGCGAACAGCGCCAGGTCCTCGGGCAGAAACTGGATGATCGCCGACAGGTTGGCGAGCATGCGCACGTAGCCGCGCACTCCCTGCAAGTGCTCGCCCAGTTCCAGGCCTATCTTCTCGAGGTTGAACAGCATGCGCCGGGCGTGGTGCAGCAGGGTTTCCCCGGCCGGGGTCAGGCTCATGCCACGGGCCTGGCGGGCGAACAGCGGCGAGCCGAGCGCTGCCTCCAGCTCGTTGAGGCGCTTGCTTGCCGCCGACAATGCGATCGCCTCGCGCGCGGCGGCACGGGTCAGGCTACCTTCCTCGTGGATGGCGACGAACAACTGCAAGGTCACCAGGTCAAGACGACGGATGAGGTTGTTCAGTTGCATGGTCAGGCGCCCTTACTTGCCCGCTGAAGCCGTGCGCGAGCGCAGCAGCGTCGCCAGCCCCACGGTCAGCACCACCGCCAGCCCCACGGCGAGCAGGAAGGTCAGGGCGATACCCAGGTGCGGCAGCAGCGCGCCAAGGCTCAGGTAAAAGGCAATCACCCCGACGGCGCCGATGGCGTTGCCGCGGATCATCCCGGCCATGGAGAAGCGCCCGCCTTGGACATGGGAGAACACCACCAACGGCCAGGCGATCACCGGAATCGGCGCGAGCATGCCGCTGACGGCAGGTCCCAGCCAGCTCGCCGCGCCTGTGGTGAGCATCAGCAGGCCGGTGGCGGCGACCATGCGCATGGGGATTTCCCACCAGCGCGCCTTGATCTGCGCAAGTTGCGCCGGGCGCGGCTCGCGGGCCGTGGCCCAGACCAGCAGCACCACCAGGCACAAGGCGACAACGATCGATACCGGCAGATTGCCCCAATGGGTCAGTACATAGGCTGCCACGCCGTACAGCGCGAGCGACACCACTGCCGTGAGGGCCACGCCAAGCTTGCGGCTGGCGAACAGGTAGCAGGCATAGCTGGCCTGGACCGCCGCCAGCCCGCCGAGTGCGCCCGGTATGGCGTTCAGGGAGAAGGCGGTGCCTTGTTCCAGGCACAGGAAGATCATGACCAGCGCCGAGGTGATCGGCATGCCAGAGAGCAAGCCGCCGAGCAATCCTCCCCAGCGCCGCGAGGCGAGGGAGACGGCCCACATAAGAAGGGGAGTGACAACGAGCTTGAGGTAGAAGAGCGTCATGACGGCAGGCGGTCCGGTTGTTCTTGTCTGACCGCAGGGCTGAGCCTGCGGCCGCGACATTGTCGATCATCCTCTGCGCCAATGACACCGCTTTGTTTCAGCGACTGGCGTCGAGTACTACCCGGTAGCGCGCCTTGCCGCTGCGCAGGTGGTCGATCGCCGCGTTGACCTGGCTCATCGCAAACTGCTCGACCTGGGGAGCGATCTGGTGGCGGGCGCAGAACTCGAGCATTTTCGCCATCGCCGCCGGGGAACCGACCGGCGAGGCGGACAGGCTTTTCTGCTGGAGCATGAGGTTGAACACATGCACCGGGATCGCCCCGGGCACCACACCGACGAAGTTCACCCGACCGCGGGTACCGAGGGTGCCGATCATGGCGGTCCAGTCCAGGTCGGCATTGGCCGTCACCAGGAGGAAGTCGAGGGTGCCGGCGATACCCTTGAGCGCCCGGCTGTCGGTGGAGGCCACCACCTTGTGTGCGCCCAGGCGCCTCGCTTCATCCTGCTTGTTCAAGGATGAGGTGAACGCGGTCACTTCGCAGCCCCAGGCATTGAGAAACTTCAGCGCCAGGTGCCCCAGCCCGCCGATGCCGACCACCCCGACGCGATCGGTGGGTTTGACACCGAATGACAGCAGCGGGTTGAACACCGTCGAACCGGCACAGAACAAGGGGCCGACAAGGGCAGGGTCGAGGCCGTCCGGCAGTGGGATGGCCCAGGCCCAGTGCGCTCGCAGGCGGTCGGCGAAACCGCCGTTACTGCCGATTATCGTCGGCCGGGCCGAACCACACAGGTTGTGCGAGCCTTCCATGCACGGCGCGCAGTGCATGCAACTGCCTTTGTACCAACCGATCCCGACCCGCTGTCCAACTTGCAGCCCCTTCACCCGATTACCAACCTGTTCGATGCGCCCGACCACCTCGTGGCCAGGAATGAACGGGTACCGGGTCAGCCCCCATTCGTTGTCGATCATCGACTGGTCGGAGTGGCAGACACCGCAGTACTCGACCACGACCTGCACCTCGTCGTCAGCCAGCGGGCCGGGATCGTAGCTGTACCGCTGCAGTGGCGCACCGGCTGCCGTCGCGGCCCAGCCGGTAAATGTGCTTTGGGTGGGGTTGCTCATGGGACACCTCCAGGGGCTTGGCGAGTGTTTTCGAAGCCTGGAAAGTGTAGTGCAGGGGCAGAGAAGCTACAGCGGCCCACTTCGATCCTGAAATCACTATCGCTATTTACAAAAATAGCGAAGTAGTGATGGAGGGACGACCCCGCTTCAAGCCCGGCTTGCACGCCGGGTTCCACACAGCGGAACCACATTCGATTGTCGCCGCCGCGCCGTCAGGTTTATCTGGCACCACCTGCGGCCTGCCTCTCGTGCCGCAATCCCCGAGCGAATAACAAAAGCGGGACTGCAACCCGCGCGAGGAGATGCCCGATGACCACATCCAAACACCCGCACATCCTGGCCTGGCTCGCCGACGTTGCCGGCGAGCTTCAGGCACTGCGCCAGGATATCCATGCCCACCCTGAACTGGGCTTCGAGGAGAATCGCACTTCGTCGCTGGTCGCCCAGACCCTGCGCGATTGGGGCTACGAGGTCCACACCGGAATTGGCCGCACCGGCGTGGTCGGTGTGCTGCGCAACGGCAGCAGCACGCGCCGCCTGGGGCTGCGCGCCGACATGGATGCGTTGCCGATCGTCGAGGCCACGGGCGCGGCCTACAGCAGCCGACACCCGGGTTGCATGCATGCCTGCGGACACGACGGCCATACCGTGATGCTGCTCGGTGCTGCTCGCTACCTGGCGGCGACCCGGCGTTTCGACGGCACCCTGACACTGATCTTTCAGCCGGCCGAGGAGGGGCAGGGCGGCGCCGAGGCGATGCTCGCCGATGGCCTGCTCGAGCGCTTCCCCTGCGATGCGCTGTTCGGCATGCACAACATGCCGGGGCTGGCCGCCGGGCACCTGGGGTTTCGCGAAGGACCGATGATGGCTTCCCAGGACCTGCTGACCGTCATCCTGGAGGGCGTCGGTGGTCATGGTTCGATGCCGCACCTGACCGTCGACCCACTGGTTGCGGCCGCCAGTGTGGTGATGGCGCTGCAGACCGTGGTGGCGCGCAACATCGATGCCCAGGAGGCGGCAGTGGTTACCGTCGGTGCGCTGCAGGCTGGCGAGGCGGCCAACGTCATTCCGCAGCAGGCCTTGTTGCGCCTGAGCCTGCGTGCGCTCGATGGCGAGGTCAGGCGCCTGACCCTGGAGCGCGTACAGGCGATCATCCACGCCCAGGCCAAGAGCTTCGGCTGCCGCGTGAGCATCGAACACCGGCCTGCCTACCCGGTGCTGATCAACCATGCCGCGGAAAACGCTTTCGCCCGCCAGGTCGGTAACGAGCTGCTCGGAGAAGCCGCCGTCGATGGCAATACCCGCAAGCTGATGGGCAGCGAAGACTTTGCCTGGATGCTGCAACGCTGCCCCGGTGCCTACCTGTTCATCGGCAACGGCGTGGATCGGCCGATGGTGCACAACCCCGCCTACGACTTCAACGACGACATCCTGCTGACCGGGGCCGCCTACTGGAGCGCGCTCACCGAGCGCTGGCTCGCCCCGGCCTGAGCGCTTCTTCATTGACTGCCGCTGGAGCCCGCATCCCTGCGGGCGTTCCTCACATCTGGTTTCTGGAGAACTTCCCATGCACGCTACGAACGCAGGCGCATCGCGCACCCGGCAAGTGGTCGCGGCCGTCATCGGCAATGCGCTGGAATGGTATGACTTCATCGTGTACGGCTTTCTGGCCAGCATCGTCGCTCGTCAGTTCTTTCCCTCCGACGATGACTACGCCTCGCTGCTGATGGCCCTGGCGACCTTCGGCGTCGGTTTCTTCATGCGCCCGGTGGGTGGCGTGTTGCTGGGCATGTATGCCGACCGCAAAGGACGCAAGGCCGCCATGCAACTGATCATTCGCCTGATGACCCTGTCCATTGCGATGATCGCCTTCGCCCCCAACTACCTGGCCATCGGCATGGGCGCTCCTATGCTCATCGTGGTCGCGCGTATGCTGCAGGGCTTTGCCACGGGGGGCGAATACGCCAGCGCCACGGCATTTCTGGTGGAGAGCGCGCCGGCGCACCGCAAGGGGCTCTATGGCTCCTGGCAACTGGTCGGGCAATGCCTGGCGGTGTTCTCCGGGGCGTCGATGGTCGCGCTGGTCACCCATTTGTGTTCACCCGAGGCGCTGGACGCCTGGGGCTGGCGAATTCCCTTCGTGTTCGGCTTGCTGATCGGTCCGGTGGGGTTGTGGATTCGCAAGCACATGCAGGAGCCCGAGGAGTTTCTCGAGGCGCGCAAGCAAGCCAAGGACCAGGCCCCGAGCCTGTGGCAGGTGCTACGTACGCATCGTCGGGCGCTGTTGGTGTCCATGGGCCTGGCCAGTGGCGCGACCGTTTCCTTCTATGTGGTGCTGGTGAACATGCCGACTTTCGCCCACAAGAGCCTGGGGTTGCCATTGGACCAGGTGCTGTTGGTGCAGATGCTCGCGGTGGGCCTGATGACGGTGGTGATTCCGTTCTCCGGCGCGCTGTCCGACCGTATTGGCCGCCGACCGGTGCTGATGGCCTTCACCCTGGGCTTTTTCCTGATGGTCTACCCGCTGCACCTGTGGGTCGCCGCGGCACCTTCGGTAGAGCGCCTGCTGGTGATGCAACTGGCCCTGTGCAGCATGATCGGCGGTTTCTACGGGCCGGCACCCACGGCGCTGGCCGAGCAATTCCCCGTCGCCGTCCGCTCAACGGGAGTGTCGGTGGCGTATAACGTGGCAGTAATGCTGTTCGGCGGTTTCGCGCCGCTGATCGTCACCTGGCTGACCAAAGTCTTGAACACGCCTGTGGCGCCGTCGTTCTACGTACTGTTCGCCTGCGTGCTGACACTGCTGGGCACCTATTGTCTGAAAGAAGCCGTGCGGCCACGCGCACCGGCCGTCATTGAACTTGGAGTAAAACCGTGAAACCGCTAGATCTCGACCCTGTCGTCGCGCTGGATGCCAGCGAGCTGTCCCGGGCGATCCATGCTCGTCAGGTTTCCTGCCGTGAGGTGATGCAGGCCTACCTTGCGCACATCGAGCGGTTCAATCCGCAGGTCAACGCCCTGGTTTCACTGCGGCCGGCACAGCAACTGATCGAGGAGGCCGACGCGCGCGACCGCGAGCTCGACCGTGGCCAGTCCCGCGGCTGGATGCATGGCATGCCCCAGGCGATCAAGGACCTGGCCGCCACGGCTGGCCTGCGCACCACCTTGGGCTCGCCGCTGTTCGCCGAGCAGGTGCCGCAGCAGGACGCCATCAGCGTGCAGCGGGTTCGGCGCAGCGGCGCGATCATCCTCGGCAAGAGCAACGTGCCGGAGTTCGGCCTCGGTTCGCAGACCTACAACACGCTGTTCGGCACCACCACCAACGCCTACGACCCCAGCCGGGTGGCCGGCGGCAGCAGCGGCGGGGCGGCGGCAGCATTGGCCATGCGCTTGCTGCCAGTGGCTGACGGCAGCGACATGATGGGCTCGTTGCGCAACCCGGCGGCGTTCAACAATGTGTTCGGCTTGCGCCCGTCCCAGGGCCGCGTGCCCCATGGCCCGGCGCCTGAGGTGTTCGTCCAGCAACTTGCCACCGAAGGCCCGATGGGGCGCAGCGTTGCCGACCTCGCGCGATTGCTGGCGGTACAGGCGGGTTACGACGCGCGGGCACCGTTGTCGATCAACGAAGGTGCTCAGGACTTCGCCGCCGATTTGCAGCAGGACTTCAACGACGTGCGGATCGGCTGGCTGGGTGACTACAACGGTTACCTGCCCATGGACGATGGCGTGCTGAGCCTGTGCGAAAGCGCACTGAGCGAATTCGAGAGCCTGGGGTGCAAGGTCGAGACCTGTCAGCCGGACTATCCGCTGGAGCGCCTGTGGCAATGCTGGCTGACCCATCGCCACTTCCTGGTGCACGGTAACCTCGCAGCCGCCTACGCCGACCCACATCGGCGCGCATTACTCAAGCCCGAGGCGCAATGGGAGGTCGAGGGCGGCCTGCGTTTGAGCGCCGCTGCGCTCTATGAGGCATCGCTGGCGCGCAGCGACTGGTACCGGGCGATGGCAGGGTTGTTCGAGCGTTACGACTTCCTGCTGCTGCCCTCGGCCCAGGTGTTTCCTTTCGATGCACAACAACCCTGGCCGCAGGTCGTTGGTGGGCGGACGATGGATACCTATCACCGCTGGATGGAGGTGGTGATCGGCCCGACTCTCGCCGGGCTGCCGAGCATCAGCGTACCGGTCGGCTTCAATGCCCAAGGCCTGCCGATGGGGCTGCAGATCATCGGCCCGGCCCAGGCGGACCGCGAAGTGTTGCGCCTGGCCTATGCCCACGAGCAACTGACACGTTGGGTCGAGCGCTGTCCGCCACCGAGCCTGCTGGCGCGCTGAAGCCCTTGCAGGCGCGTATCTTGCTGGGCAATGTGACGAACCTGGTGCACACACGGAGGCGAACGAACATGAGCGGCAACGGGGACGGCGGTGGCGTGCGCTCGGTCGAGCGGGCATTGACGATCATCGAATTGCTGGGTGAGCACCAGGCCCTGGGGCTGGAAGAGCTGCACTACCTGACGGCGTTACCCAAGGCCACGGTGTCGCGCATGCTCGCCACCCTGCAGGAACAGGGCTGGACCTACCGCGGCCTGAGCGATCGGCGCTACCGCCTGTGCGCCCGGCGCCTGTTCGGCGACGGCCAGTTGCGCTTCAAGCGGCAGCTGGTCGAAAGCGCAGCGCCGCTGTTGCTGGAGCTCAGCGAGCGCACCGGGCTGGTCGCCGACTTGTCATGCTTCGACGGCCAGCGCCTGGAAGTGATGGAAAGCGCGATTCCCCAGGTGCTGCGCAAGCGTTATCCGAACAACTGCCAGATCGTCGGCCACCACGCCAGCCTGTTCCACTCGGCGATGGGCCGCGCCTGCCTGGGCGAACTGGCCCCCCATGAAGTGCAGCGCCTGGCCGAGCATGCGCATGTTGGTGATGACGCGATGTTGCGGGCCATCGAGGACGAAACCCAGCGCGGCTTTGCCCGGCGCACCGAGGGTCATTGGGAATATCCGGTGCGCCTGCCGTTTCTGATCCGCGCCATCGCCTTGCCGGTTCACACGCAAGGGCGACTGGTCGGAAGCATCGCCCTGCACTGGCCGTTGGACCAGGCACCGGTGGAGCGGGTGCTGGGGTTGCACCTGGACAGCCTGACGACCACCGTTGGCCAGGTACAGCAAGCGCTGGCCTGAGCGATTTTCTGCATCGTATTGAAAGTGTTATCGGGCTATGCGGCTGTTTCCCGGCCATCGCCTCGGTAACACTGTGCGCAACTCAAACGTGTTGGAGATGTGTCGATGGGTGCGCAGGTAACGAACAATCCGCTGGTGTCGATTGCAGTGCTCAAGGCCCGCGAGGGCAGGGCGCTGGCATTGAAGCAGGCGTTGCTGGAACTGATCGAACCGACCCGCGCGGAGCCGGGTAACCTGGACTATGTGCTGTTCGAGGGCAAGGATGAGCCGGGGACGTTCTACATGCGCGAGGCGTTCGTCGATCAGGCTGCGCTCGATGCGCATTTCGCCGCGCCGTATTTCCAGCGGTTTGCGGCGCAGAGCGAAATGCTGCTGGGTGAACCGCTGCGCTTGATCTTTCTGGAGCAGGTTTCTGATCGCTGATCGCTGATCGCTGATCGTTGATCGGTGGTAGGGGGGGCGGTAAAAGACAGTTGGCTCCCACAGGTGTGTTGTTTTTTTGTCCTGTGGGAGCGGGCTTGCCCGCGAAACAGACACCGCGCTGCCTGGCACGGGCTGCGCCCGTGTTCGCGGGCAAGCCCGCTCCTACAGGGATTGGACTGGCCTTCAGCCGATCATTCCCACTCGGCCTTGCCGATCGCCAGCCCGTGCATGCCGTTGTAGCTGGCGCGCTTGGGCTGCGTCCAGCCCTCCAGCAGGCTGTCGTCGAGCTTGTAGATTTCCACCCCCAGCGGCCGGCAGACCGACAGCGGGTCCTGTGCCTCAGGCCCCCACATCGGCAGTGACAGGTCGCCACCCGGGCAGGTCGACAGCGCGCACAGCACATCGATTTCGGCGAAGAACTCCAGGTAATCACCCTGCTTGGCCGGGCAAGCCTTCATGAAATACATGTCGTCATGGTTCAAGCCGGTGCACTGGAAGATGTTCAGCACATCGTGCACGTCGAACTCGGTCAGCCCATGGGGCAGCACCGCGCGGGTGAGGTTGGAGTGGCAGTGGTGATGGAAGTCCTCGCCCGTGAGCATCTTGTTCACGTAGGGGTCGCAACGGGTGCCGAGCAGGTCATGCAGGCGCCCACCGTGCTCGTCGATGCCATAGTCGGCCAGGCTGTCGTCGGTGATGGTCACCAGCGGGCGCAGGAACGGCAGGTTCGACCACAGTCGGTCGTAGGTGGTGACGTGGGCACCCTGCAACTGGCGAGTGCGCGCCGCCCACAGACGCTCACGCGGGTCGTTGGCGTTCCAGATGTTGAAGTCGCCGACCTGCGGGCCGACCGGGGTGGTGACGCGGAACACATGGCCGGCCGGCACCTTCCAGGCGCGGCCGGTGCGGATCGGCACTTCGAATGTCTCGATCAGGGTGCGGGCGTCCTTGCGTTCGCGCACGCGGTCATAGAAAGGCTTGTCGACCTGCAGGGCAGCGCCTTTGCTGACCTGGTAGGCGGCGGGGTAATCCTTGTACATGGGTAGGTCTCCGGGTTCAGGAACGGGGTGGATGGCTGAACAGATCGAGCAGGGCGTGCTCGGAGTCGTCCAGGTAACGGGTCATGGCTTCGGCGGCGTCGTGGCGCAAGCCGTCGGCGAGCAAGTCGTGGATCTCTCTGTCGCGCTCCAGCCAGGGGCTCTGGAAGTTCTTTTCATCGGGCGCAACGGCGAATACCAGACGCATCTGCGCAGCGATATTGGTGAAGAAGGCATCCAGCAGCGGGCTGCGCAGCAAACCGACGATGTGCTGGTGAAAGCGCAGGCTGTGGGTGCCGAAGGCCTGCCAGTCTTCGCGATCACGGGCAAGTTCGGCGGCCTCGATGGCGTCGAGCATGCGGTCGGACTGGTATTCGCGCAGCGGCTTGCTGCCATGGATCGCCTGCACCTCGAGTGTGCGGCGCACCAGGAAGATATCCCGCACCTCGGCGACACCCAGCCTGCGCACCATCACGCCTTTGTTGCGCACATAGGTGGTCAGGCCTTCGTGGCCCAACTGGTGCAGGGCCTCGCGTACGGTGTTGCGCGAAGCGTTGTAGCGGCCGGTGAGCTCGGCCTCGACCAGCGGCATGCCTGAGATCAGGCGGCCGCCGATGATGTCCTCGCGCAGTTCGAGGGCCACCTGGTCGGCCAGGGGCAGGCTTTCGCCGGCTTTCTCCGGGGATTTGCTGCTCATGCCAGTTGCACGTCCTTGAGGAAGCGGCCCATGCGCTCGCTGCGGTTGTCGAGCAACTCGCGCGGCGCACCGGCCTGGATGATCTCCCCGCGTTCCATGAACACCACGCGGTCGGAGACCTGGAAGGCGAATTTCATTTCATGGGTGACGATGACCATGGTCATGCCCTCGCGCGCGAGGTCCTCGATTACCTTGAGCACATCACCGACCAGTTCCGGATCAAGCGCCGAGGTCGGCTCGTCGAACAGCATCACCTGCGGGCGCATCGCCAGTGCGCGGGCAATCGCCACCCTTTGCTGTTGCCCGCCGGAGAGTTGGTGCGGGTACTTGCCGGCGTGCTCGCGCAGGCCGACCTTGCTCAGCAGTGCCAAGCCCAAGGCGCGTAGTTCGGAGTCGCTGGCATGGCCATGGTGACGGGGGGCGAGCATCACGTTCTCCAGCACGGTCTTGTGCGGGAACAGGTTGAAGCCCTGGAAGACCATGCCCACCTGGACGATGCCCTCCATGTGCACGCGATTGCCAAGGCTGCCGCCGTCTTCGTCACGCCCGCGCAGGAAGGGTGCGCCACACAGTTCGACCTGGCCACGGTCCAGGCCCTCCAGGCCGTTGAGGGTACGGATCAGCGTAGTCTTGCCCGACCCCGAAGGCCCGATGATCGACACCACTTCGCCGAAGCGGATGTCCAGGTCGATGCCCTTGAGCACTTCCAGCTGGCCATAGTGCTTGCGTGCGCCGAGCACCCGCAGGGCGAAGTCGCCCTGCCTGGGGGCGGCCTCGCGCCGGACAGGCGCCGGTTGCGCCGGGCCATCGGCGATGGCCTTGGGCTGACGCCGGGTGACGTCAAGGTGCTGCTCCAGCCGACGCAACAGGTAACTGAACACCGTGACGATCAGCACATAGTAAAAGGCGACCGCGAGCATGGTCTCCATCACCAGGAAGTTCTGCGTGTACAGCTGCTGGCCGACCAGCAGGATCTCCGACAGCGAGATCACCGACACCAGCGAGGTCAGTTTGACGATGGTGATGTACTCGTTGGCCAGGGTCGGCAATGCCACCCGCAACGCTTGTGGAATCACGATCAGGCGCTGCACACCGGTGTAGCGGATACCCAACGCCTTGCCGGCCTCGAGTTGCCCCTTGGCCACGGCGAGCAGGCCGCCGCGATGAATCTCGGCGATATAGGCCGATTCGCTCAGCACCAGCGCGATCAGGCCGGCGGCATAGGGGTTGGAGAGCAGCACGCTGGTACCTGGGAACACCTGCGGCAGGTTGTAGACGAAGATCAGCAGCACCAGCAGCGGCAGGCTGCGGAAGAACCAGATGTACAGTGCCGCGCCGCGGTTCAGGGCGCGGTTGCTCGACTGCCGCGCCAGCGCCAGGACAAAGCCGAAGACGATGCCCAGCAGCCAGGTCTCGACGCTCAACTCCACCACGGTGCCGACCGCCTTCCAGAAGTCGCCGTTGACCAGCAGGCCGGCGGCATAATCCCAATCGAATTGCATGCTCGACGCTCCTGCTTACTGCGCTGGCGCTTGAGGATTCTGGCCCAGGGCCTGGGCCACTTCGGCTGGGCTGGGCTCGCCAAGGTTGTAGCGGCTCAAAAGCGTCTGGTATTCGCCACTGTGCTTCATGGCCTCGAAGCCCTGGCGCAGTTCAGCGAGCAGCGCATCGTTGCCCTTGCGCACCGCCAGGCCGATGACTACGGGGTAGATCAGCTCGTGGGAACTGATCACCACCCGACCCTTGAGCTTGTCGGCGGTGATGGCCGCCACTGCGGCGTCTTCGAACTGTACGTCGACCGCCTTGGCCAGCAGGGCCTGGGCTGCCTCCGGGGAAGTGGGGAATTCACGCGAGTCGATCGGCGCCTGGCCGTTGGCCTCGCAGTGGCTTTTGGATAGCGCCATCAGCTTGGGAATCCACGACCCACCCTTGATCGAGCCAATGCGCTTGCCGCACAGGTCCTGGGGCGCTTGCGGGCGGAAACTGTCATCGGCACGCACCATCAGCGAGGCACCGCTTTTGAGGTAGGGCAGGAAGTCGACCTGCGCTGCGCGCTCCGGGGTGACGTAAAGGGCCGAGGCGACCACATCGAAGCGTCGAGCGTTGACGCCCATCACCAGGTTGGCAAAGCGGGTGTCCTGAAACTGGAGAGCGAGCTTGAGGTGCTGGCCGAGCAGGGTCATGAACTCGGGATCGAAGCCGGCAGGCTTGCCTTGGTCGAGGTAGGTGTAGGGCGGGTAGGTGAGGTCCGAGCCGATGGACAGGCGATCGGACTGCAAGGTGCTGTCGGCGGCCTGTGCGGCGGCACTGAGGGTCAGGGCGAGGGTGAGGGCTGTTGCTCGGGACATGAAGGACGCTCCACTTATGATTGTTCAACAATCGTTGTGGAATCATTTATCAATACTCGTGCCAATGATGGCCCTGGGGGATTGGGAACTGCCCGCGAATATCTGCAGCGCCTGCTTCGCGGGCAAGTCGCAGCGGCGAACCGCCGCTCCTACAAAAGTACCGCATCATCCACAAGGCAATGCCCCGCTTCGATCCTGTGGGAGCGGGCTTGCCCGCGAAAAGCGCACCGCAACCGTCACTGATACCCCATCTACGTAGTTCTACGTAGTACTTACGCGTAGTACTGCGAATGTTCTTGTGGACCCAGTGCGCCGACAGTGTCGTCGTCCCTACCCGGGCACCCACAAAAACAAAAACCGTCGCCGGCACACCCGTCGCGACAGGAGAAATCCCGATGACCAAACTGGCTACCCGAATTGCCTGGTTCGCCATTGCCTTGCTGGGCGCATTCGCGCTGGGCACCGTGGCGTTGCGCAGGGGCGAAGCCATCAGCGCCCTGTGGATCGTCACCGCAGCAGTCGCCATCTACCTCGTTGCCTACCGCTACTACAGCCTGTTCATCGCCAACAAGGTGATGCAACTGGACTCCACTCGCGCCACCCCGGCCGTGCTGCACAACGACGGGCTGGACTACGTACCGACCAACAAGCACATCCTCTTCGGCCACCACTTCGCCGCCATCGCCGGCGCCGGCCCGTTGGTCGGCCCGGTCCTCGCCGCGCAGATGGGCTACCTGCCCGGCACGCTCTGGCTGATTGCCGGTGTGGTACTGGCAGGGGCCGTGCAGGACTTCATGGTCCTGTTCATCTCCACCCGCCGCAATGGCCGCTCCCTGGGCGACCTGGTACGCGAGGAAATGGGCTCGATCCCCGGAACCATCGCGCTGTTCGGCACTTTCCTGATCATGATCATCATCCTTGCGGTGCTGTCGCTGATCGTGGTCAAGGCCCTGGCCGAGAGCCCCTGGGGCATGTTCACGGTGATGGCGACCATCCCGATCGCCATGTTCATGGGGGTGTACCTGCGCTACCTGCGCCCAGGGCGCATCGGCGAGATCTCGGTAATCGGCGTGCTGCTGATGCTTGCATCGATCTGGGGCGGCGGTCTGGTTGCCGCAGATCCGGTGTGGGGCCCTGCGTTCACCTTCACCGGTGTGCAGATCACCTGGATGCTGATCGGCTATGGTTTCGTCGCCGCCGTGCTGCCGATCTGGCTGATCCTGGCACCACGCGACTACCTCTCGACCTTCCTCAAGATCGGCACCATCGTCGCGCTGGCCATCGGCATCCTGGTGATCGCGCCTGAGCTGAAGATGCCGGCCATCACCCAGTTCGTCGACGGTACAGGCCCCGTGTGGAAGGGCGCGCTGTTCCCGTTCCTGTTCATCACCATCGCCTGCGGCGCGGTGTCGGGCTTCCATGCGCTGATCAGCTCCGGCACCACGCCCAAACTGCTGGCCAACGAAAGCCATGCCCGCTACATCGGCTACGGCGCCATGCTGATGGAGTCGTTCGTGGCGATCATGGCCATGGTCGCCGCCTCGGTGATCGAGCCAGGTGTGTACTTCGCCATGAACAGCCCGGCCGCCGTGGTCGGTGGCGATGTGGTCACCGTGGCGCAGACGGTCAGCAACTGGGGTTTCACCATCACCCCGGAAATCCTCCATCAGACCGCGACCGACATCGGCGAGCACTCGATCCTGGCCCGTGCCGGTGGTGCGCCGACGCTGGCGGTGGGGATCGCGCAGATCCTGCACCAGGCGCTGCCGGGTGAGAACACCATGGCCTTCTGGTACCACTTCGCGATCCTGTTCGAGGCGCTGTTCATCCTGACCGCCGTGGATGCCGGTACGCGTGCTGGGCGCTTCATGCTGCAGGACCTGCTGGGCAACTTCGTGCCTGCCTTGAAGAAGACCGACTCCTGGACCGCCAACGTGGTGGCCACCGCTGGCTGCGTGGCGATGTGGGGCTGGTTGCTGTACCAGGGGGTGATCGATCCACTGGGCGGCATCAACACCCTGTGGCCGCTGTTCGGCATCTCCAACCAGATGCTGGCCGGCATCGCCCTGATGCTCGCCTCGGTGGTGCTGATCCGCATGAAGCGCCAGCAGTATGTCTGGGTCACCTTGCTGCCGGCCGTATGGCTGCTGATCTGCACCACCACCGCGGGCCTGATCAAGCTGTTCGACCCCAACCCAGGCATGGGCTTCCTGGCGCTGGCGCGCAAGTACAGCGATGCCGCCGCAGCCGGGCAGGTGCTGGCACCTGCCAAAGACCTGGCGCAGATGCAGCATGTGATCTTCAACGCCTACACCAACGCCGTGCTGACCGGGTTGTTCCTGTTCGTGGTGCTGAGCATCCTGTGCTTTGCCGTGAAGGTCGGCCGGCGAGCCTGGGTCAAGCCTGAGCGCAGCGACAAGGAGTCGCCGTTCCAGCCAATCCCCGACGCCTGAGGAAAGCTGCGATGTTCAACAAACTGAGCAAGATGGGCAAATGCATGGGGCAGGCCGCGCGCATGCTGGTCGGCATGCCCGACTACAACACCTACCTCGAGCATATGCAGGCCCATCACCCCGGCGAGCCGGTGATGAGCCGCAAGGCGTTCTTCCGCGAGCGCCAGGACGCACGCTACAACGGTGCCAGCGGACGTCCGACGCGTTGCTGCTGAATTGATTGCGGTGTAAAAGGGGCGCCACGCTTGTCGTGGCGCCCTTGTCATTTGTCGGGGCCGCAGGCGAAGCTGACGCCGCGCCGCCCCCGCAACCGGAGTGACCATGCAACTCAAGCACAAGATCGTCACGCTCAGTGTCTTGCCGCTGATCGTGTCGGTGCTGTTCATCTGCATCCTGGTGTTCGCCCAGAGCCGCAAGCTCGAGGAGGACCAGGCGCGCCTGGTCGAAAGCAGCATCATGGCGGCGAAGAAGGCCGAGCTGAAGAACTACCTGGGCCTGGCCATGAGCTTGATCGCGCCGTTGTACGACAGCGGCGCCGACGATGACGACACCCGCCAGCGTGCCTTGCAGATACTGTCGCGGGCCAGTTTCGGCCTGGACGGCTACTTCTTCGTCTACGATCGCCACGGCAAGAGCCTGATGCACCCGCGCCAGGCCGAACTGGTGGGCAAGGACCTCATCGGCATGACCGACAACAAGGGCCTGCTGGTCATCCAGGCGCTGCTCAAGAGCGCCGAACGCGGTGACGGCTACCAGCTTTATGACTGGCAGAAGCCCTCCACCGGGCAGTCCACCGGCAAACTGGCCTATGTGGTGATGCTCGAGCGCTGGGGCTGGATGCTCGGCACCGGTATCTACATCGACGATGTCGAGGTGGCCACGCTCAAGTCGCGTCAGGAGGTGGCCTCCGGCGTGCTGACCACGGTGCTGGCGATCGCGTCCTTCTCGTTGCTGGCGGTACTGGTCATCTTTGCCGGCGGGTTGATGCTCAATGTCAGCGAGCACCGCCTGGCCGATCGCAAGCTGTCGGCGCTCAACCAGCGTATCGTCGACCTGCAGGAGGAGGAGCGTTCGCGGGTGGCGCGCGAACTGCACGACGGCATCAGCCAGGAACTGGTGTCGATCAAGTTCCAGTTCGAGCTCGCCGCGATGGAGCTGGACAACGGCCGTGCCGGCGGGCTGGACAACCTGCGCAACGGCACCACTCGCCTGGCTTCGGCGATCGGTGAGGTGCGGCGGATCTCCCATGACCTGCGCCCCTCGCTGCTCGACACCCTGGGCCTTTCGCCGGCCATCGACCAGCATGTGCGCGACTTCGAGCAGCGCACTGGCATTCGTACCCAGTACGAGTGCGGGCTGACGGACATCGAGGTGGATGCCGAGCTTTCGCTGACGCTGTTCCGTATCATCCAGGAGGCGTTGGCCAATGTTGACCGCCACGCCAAGGCCAGTGTCGCGATCATTTCCATCTCTGCCCACGACGGGGTGCTGGTACTGCGCGTGGAGGACAACGGCATGGGCTTCGACCCGAGTGCGGCGTACGAAAGCCACGGCATTGGCCTGCGCAACCTGCGCGAGCGGGTCGAACATCACCAGGGCAGTTTCAGCATTGCGTCGTCTGCCGGGCGCACCGAGCTGCAGGTCCAGATACCCATGAACAACCCGAGGCTTGCATGAGCGAGACCACACCAATCCGCATTGCCCTGGTCGACGACCATGTGCTGGTACGCGACGGCGTCAAGGCACTGCTGGGCGCGATTGCCCATTTCCAGGTGGTCGGCCAGGCCGAATCCGGCGCCCAGGCGCTTGAGCTGGTGGCGTCGCTGGAGCTGGACATCCTGCTGGTGGATGTTGGCCTGCAGGACATGAACGGCCTGGAGCTGACCCGCCGCCTGTGTGGTTTGTACCCCGGCATCCGGGTGCTGATGCTGAGCATGTACGACAACCAGGAGTATGTGCGCACCTCGATCACGGCGGGGGCGAGGGGCTATGTGCTGAAGAACGCACCCTCCACCGAGCTGATAGCCGCGATCGAGGCAATTGCTGCCGGTGGCAGTTTCTACAGCCCGGAAATCGCCCGCAAGCTGGTCAGCAGCGGGCGCGACGAGAACGATCTGACCCCGCGTGAGCTACAGGTGCTGGCGATGATCGCCAGGGGTAGCAACAACAAGGAGATGGCCCGGGAGCTGGGCATCAGCGTGCGCACGGTGGAGACCTTCAGGCTGAGCATCCGGCGCAAGCTGAATATCGATACCCCAGCGGCACTGGTGAAGTACGCGCTGGAGCATGGGTTGGTGACGATCTGAGGCAGCGCTGCCCCAGGACTATGGCTCTGCGGCAAAGCCGATGCCATCCACCGCAGTGTGCTTTTCGCGGGCAAGCCCGCTCCTACAGAACTGCACCGCTCAGGTTTTGCGGGCAGCGACTGGCTTTCCCGCTCGATCGTGGGAGCGGGCTTGCCCGCGAAGGGCTCACCCGCGAAGCGCCTGCTTACTTGAAGTCCCACTGCATCTGGGTCGCGATGCTCACGCCGCTGGAAGAGCGTACGCACACATCCAGGTAGTCGGTGAAGCGCGGCGGCACGGCAATGCCCTCATCGAGCAGGCGGCGGTTGTCGAACAGGTAGTTCAGGTCGGCAAAACCGCTGTACAGGCGCAGGGCCCGCAGCACCAGGCGCGGGTTGGCCGGGCCGATGCGCGACTCGAAGCTGGCGGCCAGCTCCTTGAGGTTGTCGACATCGATCTTGCGGTAGCGCTCGCCCACCGGCGCGGCACCATTGGCCAGGGCGAACGCCTGGTCGATCTCGGCGAAGGTACAGGCCGAATCATGCCCGGCGGAGATGTGGTAGAGGTCGTGGCTCAGGCGCGGCTTGAGGGTCAGGCCGATCAGCGCCTCGGCGCAGTAGTCCACCGGAATCACGTCGATCTGTTCGTCGAGGCCACAGGTGAAGCTTTCCAGGGCGAAGCCCATGCGGAACACCCAGAAGATGCTGCCAGAGGCCTGGCAACCCAGGCTGCGGTGACCGACCACGATCGAGGGGCGTGCCACCACCAGCGGCAGGGCCGGCAGTTCCTCGCGCATGCGTCGTTCGATCTCGGCCTTGGAAGCGGTGTAGTCCACCAGTTGCTGTTCGGCGTCCGGGAACTCCCAGGACTCGCTGATCGGCGATTCTCGCTCAGGGCCGCAGCACATGGCTGTGCCCACATGGAGGAAACGCTTGAGGCGTTTGGAGCGGCTCATCACCTCGGCGAAGGCGAAGGTGCCTTCGACGTTGACTGGCCAGATGGTCGGGTTCTTCGAGAACGACGCCACGGCAGCGCAGTTGATGACCCGGTCGACGTCCAGCAGTCGCGGCGTTTCGCGCGCCAGCCAGGAGGTGTCGAGGAAGTCACCGCAAATGATCTGCTCTGCGTTCAGCGCCAGGCATTCGGCATGGCTGACGCCATGCTGTTGCAGGTTGCCGCGCAGGCGCTCCAGCCCTTGCCCGGCGTTTTCGGCGCGGACCAGGAACACCAGTTGCGGGCCTTGGCCGTTGGCGATCAGCTGGGCGACGACCGACCCGCCGAGGAAGCCCGTGGCGCCGGTAATCAGGATGCGTTCGGGGGTAGCGGTAAAGGTGATCGGTGCGTGCGTGTTCATACATTTCCTCAAGACGGGTAAGTCATCCGCAGTTCAATGTTAAGTGGCGACATCGAAACGTTGAAATGAGG